>VBKI01000049.1 GCA_005879535.1 Deltaproteobacteria bacterium
CGACCGAGCAGTGCAAACGGATCTACTACAAGCGTTGAGTGTGGTCCCGCGCGGACAAACCCGAAGGCGGGCAGGTGCTGCCCTTTGTGGAGTACGAACGTTCTGAGCTTCAGCTCCTTATCAGCGTCACTCGTGCTGTGGTCATCTCGAGGGTCGATTGAGTAAGGTCTGCCGCTCTTTTTATGGAGCTGCGCCGTGACATGACGACGGCCTCTTCTCTGCAGACCCGAAGGATTGTAAGCTGGTCCGATGCCTGACCAGAACTACAGTGGCATGACTGTCAACGAGCGTCTCTTCGCAGCAGGCCTTCTCGACGACTTTGATGCGGCCGTTATGAGGTGGGATAAGGAAGCCGTGTTGAATCTCCTCCAGAAAGTTGAAGTCCCGACGAGGCCCTTGAGACCCCTGATGCGTTGTTCGCGAATCCCGAATTTTATGGGTTTCCCAAGCGGAGGTGACCATGGCGCCGCGCAGGGATCTTCGCGATGTAACGGCCGGTGCCCGCAGTTACTTGTGCGACGCGGATCCCGGGGTTTTCAGCGGGGTCGCAATGTGTTGCATCCGCTCATATCATCGGTGATGTAGCCGCCTTACAGCCACGTTGCAGCGCAACGTGGTTGCAACGATGGGGCGAGCCCGCGAGGAGTGGTATGCGCGCAAATTTGATCACCCAACCCTTCAACGCTTGTTCTGATTCCGGGTTCGCCACAAGGTGGGCTTACGGATGTCGTCGGGGTTAGCGATTCGAGCACGCACTTCGTCCTATACGCCGCGACGGGCTCGACGGTCTCCCGGTACTCGTCCACGTGGGCAGGAAAAGACGTGTATACCGGAAAGTGAACGGGGGCCGAACGTGGTTGGAGAGACAAGATCTCGACCAGTTGTGTTGACCGTGTTCGCTCTAGCGGCGCTACTCGCAATTGGGGCTGGCAAACCGGATGCCGCCGGCAAAGAAACCGGCCGAGAGGACCCGCAATTGTCGTATAACGTACGCGCCATCCGAGCATACTTGTA
The DNA here is from genome assembly GCA_005879535.1 of Deltaproteobacteria bacterium. Lineage (NCBI taxonomy): Bacteria > Pseudomonadati > Myxococcota > Myxococcia > Deltaproteobacteria bacterium. The sequence continues at coordinate 1,015 of VBKI01000049.1, forward strand.
TTACCAGGACAAGAGATCGTTCGGCGAACGCGACATTGCCTCTGGCACGGTCGATTTATGGAACACTGTCATTGGCACAAGTGACGAGATGGGGCCCTCCAGTTCCGTGCTCGTCGTCGTAGAGCTCGAAGGGCCGAATTTCACACGTCCTCCTGACTCACTTGTTCTCGCTGTCGAAATACGAGAGGACACGCGGTCCGTCAGTCAGCACAGAGTGCCACTCAAAAATTTCTTTTCGAAGAAGCATAACATTTCAGTTCCGATCATCGTCTACCCAAGCATGTGTAAGCGGTTGACGATCGCGGCTCGAGTTGACGGTGCACCACAGTCGCGGCGATTTTCGGCGAACGTGCCGTTTGCGTGTGGCGAGTAGAGGACGGTAAATGGGTAGCGGTGCGGCGAACGCCCGCAGATGGGAGAATTTGGCGACGATGATTCGACGACGACGCGGAGGCGAAATCGTGCACTTGCTTTTGCTCGACCAGGGCAATCGAAAAGCCTTGGTGGTGCTTCTCATCGCCGTGACACTCCCTCCTGCGTCGCGAGCTGGATATGCTACTACACAGTGGGGAATGCCCCTTACCCAGGTTCAGCAACTATATCCCGACGGTGAAATCGCCGAAGGCACCCCTGAGGGCGGAGTAACCTATGTGATCGCGGGCAGAGTTGCTGGGCTAAGAACTGTCGTCGTCTTTTCGTTTGTGGACGAAGGCCGCTTGTTTGCGGTGTCGGAGTTGTTTCCGAGACGCGGGTCTGCCGTCAACCTAAGAACGCTCGACGTTCCTCCGCCGTTCAACCCCGAGGCTGCCAAAATTGTCGGAATTCTGCGGCGGTTCTTTACGAAGAGGTATGGAAAACCGCGGCGGTCTGACGGCGCTATCTCGCTTTGGGTTGGTTCTGATGACGCCGTTTCACTACAGGTAGAGAAGCGGGACAAGGTTCACACAACTGTCGCAGTTCTCTACTCGGGATACGTAAGGAAGTAGGGGCGCCATGTATAAACGTATCTCATCCACATGAACGGCCGTGTGTACGACTATCGGCTCGGCAGATTCCTGAGTGTCGATCCGATCATCTCGAACCCGGCGAACAGTCAGTCGAGGCGGTCGAAGAAAGGTGCCGGGCCGTGGGGCAGGTCGTGGACGACTGTTGATCCTAGGAACGTAATTGGGTACAGAAATTTGGCTGGCCTTCCAGACGCGAACGCTGGACGATTCCTCAGTGTTGGTGAACTCCAAGACAGTACTGGCGTCATGTTCCGTGCGGCCGAGCGCGTAGGCAACAACGTGGGTGGGCTGCCGGAAGTCGTAGTGCCTCAACCGGCGTTGCAGATTCGGTTACGTAGTGTATTGGGACTTAACCCGGAGTTCTCGCTTCTTGGGCTTCTTCGTCGCAGCGATCGCGCGAGCCTGGTACTTGAAGCACCATGGAGATGACGCCGTTGTGGGAGCAGGAGTAACAGCGGGTGCCCGCAGTTACTTGTGCGACGCGGATCCCGGGGTTTTTGGCGAGGTCGCAACCGACGTGATTCCGCGATATCCGCCCATGTAACACGGATTTCGCTCGTATCCGGCTGCGCCTCGGTTGCAACGTGAAGGCCCGAAGTCTTGCGTAAAGGTACCAATAGGGCCCGGTTCAGTACCGAATGGGTACCAAATTAGGCCATATCGGGTCTGGTCGGTATATTAATTCGCGTGAGACGTATTATCCCAACGCGACCCCGAGTCCAGTTGGCCACTACGTCGAGGTATTCTACAACCAGGAGCGCAGGCACTCGACGCTGGGGTACATGAGCCCAGGCGAGTTCGAGAGGGCAGCAGGGATGGAGCAGGCAGCAGCGTAATCAACCTGTCCACCAAATCGGGGCAAGCTCAAACGAGCCGCTTGGGCAGGAAGCGCGTCCACGCGCCTGTGTTAAGCGCGCGCAGCAGATGTTCTACTGGACCAGAGGAGTGGCTCCCCGAGCTGGGTTCGAACCAGCGACCCACGGATTAACAGTACGCGGCGAAGGGTGGCCAACTCCGCGAGACGACAACCGAATGCGGCATCTGAGACAACACACCTCAGCACATTCTCAGCAGTGAGTAAGGGCGAGCTTCACCACAGTTGCGGAGGCGGTCCGCGTGAAGCCGGACCTTCGACGGCCTGAGCGGGACGAAGCTGGCTCGCGCAAGGACTCCTTCGGTACGGTCTTCGCTACCCTTTGGTCCAAATGGCGAACGTTCTCTTAGCGTATCGTTCGCAACTCGAGCGGACCTCGCTCAGCGCCTCGCGCGTCGCTTTGGACGCACGAGGTTTTCGGCGGCCTCCTCGCTGAGCTCTCGGTCGTCTTCTCGATCAAGAGGGCCGCGAGCTGCATCGGTTCGAGGTTGGCACCGCCGTGCTTGCGGACCTTCGCCGCGATCTCTTCGAGCTTCTTCAGGGTCCGCGGCGCGAGCGGCACGAGACGGCGCTCAGTCCAGGCGGGGTCCGTAGGCCTCCCCCCGCCGGGCGGCACGCGGAAACGGGCTTCGATGTCGGCCAGAAGCTGCATCGCGCCGAAATAGCCGCCGGTGGCAGCAACCCTGCCCTGTCGCTCGGCGCCCAGCCCGCTGGCGATCTTGTCCATGTTGAGCTGCATCTTCATCGTCCTACTCCTCTCCGAAGTCGCGGATGGCGAAGTATTCGTCACCGATCACGAGGCCAATTTCTCCCTGGCGAGCCTCGCGTCCCATCTTGCGGCAGAAGCTTCCGAGATCGGCCAGATTGCGGTCGTCATGGATGTCGGCGGGCGTCGTATAGCAGTGGACCACGACCGGCTCGTCCTTGACCAGGACGTCGCCTCGCTCGTCGTCCCGCCAACCCCCTTCGCCTTGGGGTAAGCGGTGGCGCCGCCGAACACACGGCCGAGCATCTCGAGCGCCGCATCTACCCAGCGCGCCTGGTCGATTGGCGTCGCCCCGTCCCGCTCGACGCTCGGGACGAACAGAACCACGAGGACGCGCTTCCGCCCGCCGCTCAGCGCCCGCTGCCGGGTTCCCGCCGGTTTCTGCCGCTTTCGCACCATCGGAACGATCAATATAGATCGTCTACCGCCGCGACGCAAGCATCGAAGATGACGCTTCAGCGGGTGGAACGCGTTCTGGTCCGGTGCGCTGTCTACACCTCAGTCGGTGCTCGCGGGAAATCGCCGACTTCACGTCTCGCGACGAGCAACGCAAGGGCTGAATCGAGCTCGTTCGGCCCACGTTCTGGACGGCTGCGGATACACGCCGACATGTGTTCGATTTCACATGATCGAGGCGCGCGATCCTCGGGCGTCGGCTGCCAGGGTCGCTCCGGATGACCATCGTACTCGCCCATGGGGGGGTCGCGCTTTCTATTGACTGCAGTCGCGTTCGGTGTCGCCTGCGGACCTGGCCGCGTTACGCCGCCGCAGGCTCCAGTCTCCGGTGACCAGACGCCGCGCGCACCGGTCGATGCCTCGACTCCCGACACGAGCCCGTCTGCCGACGCAGGTACCACCGCCAACCCTGCCGATGGAGGCATGCCGCAAGCGCGCCTTTCCGTCCTGTGCGATTCACCTGATGCTCCATCGGGCCTGACGATCGATGGGTTTACCTGGGAGAACCCGCTTCCCTGGGGATTCGAGATCGCGGCGGCGTGGTCTCCATCGGCGGACGAGGCGTGGTTCATTCCGGCGGTCCCCGTCGGAGATGCCGTCCGGTTGCTCCATCGCACTCCTTCCGGCTTCGAAGCCGTGACGGCGCCGCTCGCGACGTGGGGCGTCGCGATCCACGCCGTCGCCTGGGGCATCTCGGTGGAGAACGGCTGGTTTGCCGTGCAGCAACTCGGCCCGCTGCGCGACTTCGCGCATGGGGATTGGGACGTCCATTCGGCCTTGTTGCGCTACGACGGCCACGAGTGGACGGTCGCGTGGTCGGAGGCGGGCGCCAAGGTCCTCGCGCTCGCCGGCAGCGCCGACGGCCACGTCTGGGCCGCGGGCGCGCGCCTGAAGGACGGCTACCGTTTGATCCCGTTCGTCCTGCGATGGGACGGCCAGGCCTGGACCGAATCGACCGGCTTCAAGCAGTACGAAGGGACCGACGTCACCCGGATGTACCTCTGGGTCGACGAGAGCCACGTCGCGCTCTCTGGCTCGTACCAGTGGATGTATTACGAACACGGGCCGTTCACCGGCTCCTTCCAACTGGGCGCTCCGACGTCCTCGTGGACCGATGCCTCACAATGGCAGACCGCCGGAACGGAGCCAGCCAATGATTTGTGGTCCATCCGCTGGGAAGACGGGAACGTTGCGCACCTCTCGCGGCGGATGAGCGACGGTTGGTCGCCGGTGTCTCTGACCACGGCGAATGGACAATGGATGAGCGATCTCCCCAGGGTCTTCGCGGACGGGTCTTCATGGATCATGAGCTTCGGCCTGCTCGGTCCCGCCATCACGCGCTGGGACGACGCGCTGGGCTTCGTCCCCGAGATCAGCGCCGTCGACATGCTCGGGCTTTCGTCCGGCAACGATTTGTGGGCCTTCGGCATCGACGGCGCCATCGCGCGGCGCACCGCGACCGGATTCGAACGGGTCACTCACAACCTGTTGCAGCCGGACCTCGATCTCTCCCGGGCCGCCGCTGGCCAGGACGTGGTCGTCCGTCCATTCTACGTTTCCGACCTGACCAGCGACGGCTCGCCGGACGGCTTGTGGGCGTCGACGGCGAACACGGTCTTGCGCCGGGCGGCTGGGCGCTGGCAACGCATGGATTTCGCCGGATGGCTAGGCGCGATCGGCGCCATCAGTTCTGACGACGCTTGGGCGGTGGGAGCGCAGACGACCTTGACCGGACTGTTCCATTGGAACGGCACCTGGATGCTGCGAGAAATCCTTCCGTGTGCCCCGGGGAACGCACCGGGAACAGGGGTGGTCGCCACCCGGTCCGACGACGTCTGGGCCGTCGCCTGCGGAGACGTCTGGCACTACGACGGCTCGGCGTGGCGAACGATGCTCGCCGGCGGCGCGATGTCCATCTGGGCCAGCAGTTCGCAGGACGCGTGGGTCGTCCGTTTCTACCCCTCCCAGGAGCGCTCCGCCTTGCTTCACTACGACGGAGCATCATGGAACGAAGTGGAAACAGGCTGGAAGCCGCGCACCGACTACTATCTCGACATCCTGCGTTACGTGGCCGGCACTGCGCCAGACGACGTCTGGGTCGCTGGGGGCGGCGACGTCATGATGCATTGGGACGCAACGTCTTGGAGCTCAATCCGGAGCCCATTCAGTGACGTTCGGTCGCTTCGCGTCTTCCAGCGGGGTCGTCCTGTCGCGACGGCGTATGGCATGGCGGCGCGCTGGGACGGAGGCACCTGGCAGCGCATCCAGCCGCCGGGGCTCCAGGCCGGATCCGCGATCTTGCCTACCGTGTACGAATCGCCGTCGGGTCTGGGCTGGATCGCCTGGGGCCACAACGTGGCGACATACCGAGTGGCTCAGCTACGCTGAGCCGATAGTCAAACGCTCACTGGGAAGCGGAGGCTGCCGCGCATGCACTGGTGCAATCGTGATGCATCCGTTCGAAGTAGGGACGGTACACTGGGGGTATGGACAGCCCCGGTCCGCTGACCGCGGAATTCGCACGAACGAAGTGACGCATCGCTTTGAACGTAACGATCACTTCGACTCGACAACGAAGGAACAGGTCGAGCTCACTTCCCTTGATCGGGATCTCCGGATCGGACTCGCCCAAGACCAAGGATGGTCGAGCCCGTGTATGGCCGGCTGGGCTGGCATGCGGTCTCCCAGCGCATCGAAAGCGACTGAGCACTTCACCAGGATCTCAGCAGACGGGCACCGGAGCGTCGACCTTCCGTGAAACGCGGTGGACACTACGCCGCGCGTAAGTCAGCGAGATTTGCTCTCCGAAGCTCGATTGCTGGTGGCGACCCACGGACTGACGGTCCGGGTGTCATCGACGACCCAACCCCTTGAAATTGGCTCCCCGTAGCGGGCGGCGCTCGAACCTGGAGGTTCGTGGCGCCGTTCCCCTCGTCCTGATCTTCCCAAGATGGGCGCAGCTATCACACAGGAAGATCCGCTCAAAACAAGGCGCGGCCGTCCCAAGGACCGATCCTGCCAATGCTGCGCGAGACCCTCGCGGTCAAGAAGAAAGTTGGAACAAAAGAGAGTAGTGACAGATAGGCGCTGTTCAGCACAGTCGTGACGCCGCTGCCGTCGAATGCCCAATCGGGGGCGGCGATTCTGCGGCACGGGAGCGTGTCTCGTCGAGAAAGCGAGGTGGCGCAATGTTGTGGACCCTGGCGGTGCTTCTCTTGGTGTTGTGGGTAGTGGGATTGTTCACTTCCCATACGATGGGTGGATTGCTTCACATCCTGCTGGTCCTGGCGTTGGTCGTCCTCGTCATCCGGCTAGTTCAGAGTCGCCGCGGCGTCTGACTGTAGGTTCCGCTGCCGCAGTCGACCCTCTTCGATTCAGGAGCTTTCGTATGACCGCTAGCTGGGGCCGCGCGACGCAATGCCTGCAGCGTGGCCGTCGCTGCGATGCGGGGCGCTGCGGCGCCACTGTGACGTGCATTCCGATGCCTACTTCTGCTGGAGCTTGCAGTGGGAACTCAGTGGCGCGGCGATTGCTCAGGCATACCCTTGGAACGTCTCGTCACCGTGGAATTTTTCCGCGACTTCGCCAACGCTTCCGTGTCCGAGTACTGCTACGTCTCTCTCGTGGGCCACTGGACGTCCTAGAACGTGAACCCAAACCGACGAAGAGCACACTAGCCATACCCACCCTGCGGCATGCCTCGCGCAGGCAACGCTGCTCGAGTATGCCCTGCAGCACGCGAAAGCATCGGCGGCCGGTGCGCTCTTCGAGGCGTGGCAGAACATCCGACGCGACCCTGATCCCCGCTGACGATCGGGACGGTGCGCCAGCGGCTCGGCGGCTCGGTCCCGGGCACGAGGACGAACTTCCGGTCGTCGGACACGTCGGAGCGCTGCGCCCGCTCCGAGCGGCCCATTTGGCTGAAGTCGCGAGCATGAAGGCGACGCGATTGGCGTGGCCTTCGGGGATCGTGCCGAGCAGTTGGCGAAGGTGCTCGCGCGACAGCCGCCTCTGCACCTGCTCCGGCTGGGTGCGAACACAGTGTCCCGGTGGGAATCAGGGAGGAACGTTCAGACTGCGGCGATGGACATTTTGCTTCGGATGATCCGCGACCTGCCGGGTAGCATTGAGTACTTGCGCGATCACACGGCGTGAGTTCGGCCTCTCGCCTGCGGCCACTGCTCAATTGCCCGCAGCCATGAGGGACGAAGGCGAAAGGACGGATAGCGAACTTCTGTCGCCTCGCCCTCCGCCTGCCTTCCTCGGCACCAAGCCCAGCAGAGCGCGCCGGGAGGGCACTACCCTCCGCTGCGCAGGGGACGGAGAGTGGAAAGCGGTGTTCACGCAGGAAACCGAAATCTTCAAGCTGTGACTCGAGTGGGCTGGTAACGCAGAACCACCGCCCCCGACCGGAACTCATGGCGGCCCACCAGCCTCAGATCGAGCCGCTCGCTCAAGCCGGCGAACAACGTCGGCCCGTGGCCCGCCAGGATGGGCTGGACGACAAACTCGTACTCATCGATCAATCCCAGATCCGCCAAGGCCAGCGGGAGCTTCAGGCCTCCCACGAACAGCCCTTTGCCCGGCTCCCGCTTGAGCTGCTCAACGGCTTTCCCCAGGTCCCCCCGCACGAGCTCAGCGTTCCAATCGACCCGGTCCAGGGTGCCCGACACGACGTACTTCTTTGCCCCGGCGATCTTCTGGGCGAAGGGGACCATCCAATCAGGCCGCGCTCCCGTCCGCGCCGACGGCCGCCACGCCGCCTCCATCATCTCGTAGGTCACCCGGCCAAAGAGCAGGGCATCGGCTCGCTCCAGGTTGGCGACGGCATGGCGATGCAACTCTTCGTCCGCGATCATCACCCGGTGATCGCAGCAGCCGTCGAGGGTGACGTTGATCGAGTATCGGAGCTAGGCGGAAAGTACTCCCGAATCGCAGCTCCTGGAATGACTGACCCGGGCGCAAGCCCGCTCGAGCATGCCGGTCCACGTTTCCTGATGCGCCCGGGCGGCGTCGCGGTCCGGAAGGCCCGCGTGCGCAGCTTTCGCGAGCTGAGCGCTCGCTAGAAGATCGCGTCGGCAAGCCGCCCGCGGCGTAACCGCAATCACTGACAAGCGAGCGGATACGGGACGCCGCCGCTAACGTTGCAGATGTTGCCGCCGCCATCGATGACCAATCCCGGGACGACAGGCGCTCCAAAGTCCGGAGCGAGGAGCGTGTGGCCGAAGTCGTTGTTGCGGAAGATGTTGTTGGAGAGGATGAAGTCCGATGACCCGGGGGCCCGCTCGCCGGGGATGACGCTGCTGACCGAGCCGCTGTAGTCAAGCTGGTCGTACACGCGGATGATCGATGACGAGGTGGCCTGCGTCGACGGATTGACGAGGCGATTGCCGTCGAAGACGTTGTCGTTGAAATACACGGCAGCGTCCGCGGGCATCTCGTGCAGGGAGTCGAATCTGGCCGGCCGCAATCCGAAGATGCGGAAAAAGTGAAAGAGGCGCGGGACGCCCGTGGCGACGTTGCCCGAGATGGTGCTCGCCTTGAGACTGTTCCAGTACCACCCGCCGATTCCGCAGAAGCCCGTCCGGGTGATGTTGTTGTTGCTGATCGTCGCGTTCGCGATCACTCCGGTGGTCTCGATGCCGCAATCGAAGACGTTGGATATGGTGTTTCCCGACACGACGTCGCCGCTTTCATCGCCGATCACGACGCCGTCGTCGGTCTCCGTCTGGCCCGAGCCGGCCCATTTTCCGTCCATCACGTTGCCGACGAACTGATTGTCGCTCCCGAAAGTGCTGCCGATCATCGCCCCGGCGAATGCCGACCCGCGCGCCGAGCTGACGAGCGTGTTGGACGAGAGCACCACCCGATGTGAATAGGATTGCCAGTACGACGCATTGAACGTGTTCTGGTCGATGCGGACATCGGCCGCATGCACGACGTTTACGGGCGCGCTGCCAAACGTGTCGTGCTGGAAGGTTCCGTTGCTGACATGGAGCAGGTTCGCCAGGTAGAAGCTGGCCGTGGGGACGAAGTGGCAGTTCTTGATGGAGAATCCGTCGACGTTGGTCATGACCAGCGCCGGTGATCCGCCGACGGTCTGTCCGCCGCAATCGATGGTCACGCCGTGGGTGTCGTGGATGTCGAGGCAAGTGTCCGACGAGGAGATCTGGCCAGTGACGGCGTAAGTGCCGGGGGCGGTAATCGGCCTGCAGCTCGTGATTACGCTCGTGACGGCGAATGAAGCGCCCACAGTCTGATCCGCTGTCATCGTGACGGCACACGTTCCCTGACCAGCGCAGGCGCCGCTCCAGCCGGCGAAGGCGAAGCTACTGTCAGCAGTGGCTGTGAGTTGCACCCCGCTGCCGACATCGAACGCCGCGGAGCAATTGGCGGGACAGGCGATACCTGCCGGCGCGGACGTCACATGGCCGGAGCCCGAGACGGTGACGGACAGTGTGACGCGCTGAGGGGGCGAAATTGCGGCAAACGCGGCACTCACTGTCACGTCCTGGGCCACGACGACATCGCAAGCGCCGACGCCGCTGCAGGCACCGGACCAGCCGGAGAAGCGAGCGCCCGGATCCGGCGCAGCCTCGATGTGCAAAGACGTTCCCTGCGGCAGTGTCGTCCTGCAGCTCGATCGACAATCGATTCCAGGAACCTTTACAGATCCGGGACCGGCGACCGTAATCGTGACCGCCACCATCGGAATGCCGGCGTCCTGCGATCCACCGCCCGACGTGCCACCGCAGGAAATGACGACTGCGGCCACGACGACACACACCGATACCCGCATGGGAATGCCCTCACGACGCAACCTGGTTCTCGAGTGCACAACGCGCAACGCGGCTGACTGGAAAATTGGCTCCCCATAGTGGGCGGACCTCGAACTTGGAGATTCACCCAGAACTTCAGCGATAGCGGCGCTCACCGTTACCAGACACAGCAGCGTACGCAGCCTCGTCTCCGCCCGGTTTCTTCAGATGACGCTTCGGGTCTTGACTCGCCCACGGCCAGAAACGAGGGTGCCCCGGCCGGTGGTCACTGCGCCCACCGGCACTCGCAGAGGAGCATCTCACATGAGACGTGACTACTTGTGGATCGCGTCCGCGGCCGCCCTCGCGACGGCCGGCGCTCGCGCCGACTCGTTCCCGGTGGCCGAAACGACCATCGCCGACATCGAGGCTGCCTATCAGGCTGGTACCGCCACGCCGCAGGACGTGGTCCGGGCGTACCTCATACGGATCGGCCAGTTCGACCGCACCAACAGCCCGCAGCCGATCAACGGCGGCCAGGGCGACCAGCCGCTCAACTCATACATGCGCGTCAACCCGCACGCTCTGCTCGACGCGGGCAGGCTCAACCCTAATGTCGGGCCGCTCTTCGGCATCCCCGTCATCATCAAGGACAACATGGCCACTTTCGACATGCCTACGACCGCGGGCTCGGTCGCGCTGGGCGGATCGAAGCCGGCCAGCGACTCGACGGTGGCTCGCAAACTGCGCGCGGCCGGGGCGATCATCCTCGGCAAGGGCACGCTGACCGAGTTCGCCAACTTCATCGCCATCGGAATGCCCACCGGCTTCAGCTCGCAGCTTCGCTTCCAGCTCTTCCAGCAGGGCGGAGACCTCGCCAAGGTCGGGTACGGATTCAACTCCTACGATCCGCGCATCGATCCGCGCACGACGGCGCCGTTCAACGACGGCCGTCCGGTCCTGCAGACCGGCGGATCGAGCTCCGGTCCCGGCATCGCCGTCGGCGACAACCTGGCGACGGTCGGCGTCGGAACCGAGACGTCGGGATCGATCCTCAGCCCGTCCGGCCAGAACATGATCGTCGGCATCAAGCCCACGCTCGGGCTCATCAGCCGCTACGGCATCGTGCCGATCACCGCCGGCCAGGACACTGCCGGCCCGATGGCGCGGACGGTGACCGACGCCGCGAAGCTGCTCGGCGTCCTCGCCGGCTTCGACGCGAACGACTCCGCCACCCAGGCCTGCCTGACGCCCGGGAAGTGCCTCAGCGACTACACGCCGTTCCTCGACAAAAACGCGCTCACCGGCGCTCACATCGCGGTACCGCAGAAGGGGTACTGGTACGTCCTGGATTCCAAGGGGAACCAGATCGACATCCTCGGCCCGGCCCGCAGAGCACTGATGAATCAGGCGATCGCCAGGATGACTGACCTGGGCGCGACGTTCGACGAAGACTGCAATCTTCCCGACCAGGATGCCCTCAGCGCGTTCAGCAGCTGCCTCACTACGGACGACACGGCCGCCCGCGAGGCGGCAGGGCCGACCGGAACGGCGCCGTGCACGTCCGTACTCGGCTTCGGCTTCAAGCGGGATCTCAACGCGTACCTCGCGAACCCGAGCTTCGGGCCGGGCGTGAGCGCATCGAGCTCCAGCATCCCGGTGCGCACGATCAACACACTTCACGACGTCGTCCAGTTCAACTCCGACCACGCCGACGTCGCGCTGAAGTATGGCCAGGCCATCGCGCTCGGCTCCGATGCATACAACAGCCCGAGCGTCGACCAGCCCGACTACGACGCCGACCGCGCGCGCGATCTGCACCTGACCAGGACCTGTGGACTCGATATTCTCTACAACGGCGTTCCCAGCGGGCAGATCCCTGCAGCGTGCACGGACGTCATCACGCAGCCGCTCGCGAGCTGCACCAGCCACCCGCACGACGCGGTGCTCTTCCCCGCCAACTTCGGCGCCAACCCGCCAGCGCGCGCGGGGTACCCGAGCGTGATCGTGCCGGCCGGCCGCTTCCCCAACCTGAATAAAACCGCGATCGACGCAGGCGATCCGAACTTCCACCCGAAGCGGTCGCCGTTTGGAGCGACGTTCTCAGGCCCGGCATTCAGTGAGCCGAAACTGATTGGCTTCGCCTACGCGTACGAGCAGGCGTCACACTGCCGCATCACGCCCGACAAGAACGACTCCCTCAACATCGTCAGCTGCCCGTAATACGCTGAAATTCGACGGTTTTTGCGACCCGGAACGGCAGCGTGGCGTCCGCTGCGTTCAGGGTCGCGTCGATATCGAGCTCGGCGAGTCCGGTCGCGACAAGTGACGCGCGCCATCCTCGCCGTCACGTTCACCAACAAGGCCGCTCTGGAGATGAAGGAGCGCGTGCGCAAGCTCGCCGGCGAGGCGGCGCAGGCGGTCACGGTCAGCACCTTTCACTCGTTTTGCCTGCGCATCGTCCGGCGTGAGCGCGGGAGGTCTCGGTCTTCGCCTCTGGAGAATTGGCTCCCCGAGCTGGGTTCGAACCAGCGACCCACGGATTAACAGTCCGTTGCTCTGCCAGCTGAGCTATCGGGGAACAGGGCCGGCGAAGGCCGGCGTTTGTAGCCGCACGTGCCAGCACTGTCAAGGTACACTGCGGGCGTGGAAGCGCTCCGTCCAGGGGACCCGATCGACGTCGTCGCCCCCTCGAGCGGGTTCGATCGCGAGCGCTTCGAGCGCGGCGTCCAGGCGCTGCGCGGCATCGGCCTCCAGCCCCGCTTCCGGGAGGAGATCTTTTCCCGGACGGGCCATCTCGCGGGAGACGATGCGCGGCGCAAGCGCGAGCTCGACGAGGCGTTCCGCAGCGATGCCAAGGCGCTGATCCTCGCTCGCGGCGGCTACGGCCTCCTCCGCTTCGCAACCGAGCTGCGCAAGTTTCCGCGCAAGCTCGTCATCGGCTACAGCGACGCGACGGTCCTGCACGAGCTCTGGCGCCGCAGGAGCGTGCCGTCGATCCACGGGCCGATGTGCACGCAGCTCGGCGAGGATGCGACCGCGCTGGAACGGCTCCGGCAGCTTCTCTTCGGCGAGCCAACGCGGCCGCTCTCGTGGAACGCGCGCGCCGCGCGCGAAGGCCGCGCCGAAGGACCGCTGGGTGGAGGCAATCTCGCGAGCCTCGCATCGATGTGCGGCACGCCGCTGCAGCCGCAACTCAAAGGCTGCCTCGTGCTTCTCGAGGATCTGAACGAGCCTCCATACCGGCTCGACCGCCTGCTCACGCAGCTCCTGCTCAGCGGCGCGTTCGAGGGCGCGAAGGGTTTTGTCATCGGCGATCTCTTCGCGCCGGGGGAAGACCCGGCTGGCCGCGAGGAAGTCGTAGCCGAGCGCCTCGCTTCCCTCGCGGTCCCGGTAGTCTTCGGAGCGCCCTTCGGCCACGCCGGCCGGAACCAGCCTGTCGCCTTCGGCTGCGCACACGCGCTGGACGCCGGCGCGGGCCAGCTCACTCCGCTGGAATCGCCGATTGCCGCCGCGCAAAGCTGATACCCTCCGCCGCCGCATGCGCGTCTACCTGCTCGGCATCGCCGGCACCGGAATGGGGTCGTTCGCCGGGCTTCTCAGGAAGGCCGGCCATGAAGTTTCCGGCTCGGACGAGAACGTCTACCCGCCGATGAGCGACAAGCTCGCGGAGTGGAAGATCCGCGTCTTCACGCCGTACTCCGCGGACAACTTGAAAAGGGCGGAGATCAATCTGGCGGTGGTCGGCAACGTGTTGCGGGCGGACAACGTCGAGGCGAAGGCGGTCCGGCGGGTCGGCATTCCGCACATGAGTTTCCCCGAGGCGCTCGAGGAGCTCTTCCTGACGAAGCAGCATCCGGTGGTCATCGTCGGCACCCATGGGAAGACCACCACGACCGCCATCTGCGCCCAGGTGCTGACGCATGCGGGCCGCGATCCGAGCATGCTCGTCGGCGGAGTTCCCTTGAACTTCAACGAAGGGTTTCGCCTCGGAGGCGGCGAGCACTTCGTCATCGAGGGCGACGAGTACGACACCGCTTACTTCGACAAGGGACCCAAGTTCCTCCATTACCGGCCGCGCACCGCGATCTTCACCGGCGCCGAGTTCGATCACGCCGACATCTACCGGGACACGGCTCACTACGAGAGCGCATTCGAGAAGTTCTTTCCGCTCTTGCCGCAGGAGGGCTACCTCGCTGCCTGCAGCGCTTTTCCCAACTGGAAGCGCCTCGCCTCGTTCGCGAAGTGCAAGGTCGAGAGCTACTGCGCGCAGGAAACGATCGACGCCGACTGGCACTCGCGCTGGGTGAGCCTCGGACCCGCCGGCGCCGCGTTCGAAGTGGACTACAAGGGCAACAGCGAAATCCGCGTGACGCTGCCGGCCGCCGGCCGGCACAACGTCGAGAACGCGCTCGGCGTCTACGCTGCCTGCCGCGCGCTGGGGCTGAAGCCCGACGAGATCGCGGCCGGCTTTCGCAGCTTCCGGGGAGTCAAGCGACGACAGGAGCTGCGCGGCGAAGTGAAGGGCGTCGCGGTGATCGACGACTTCGCGCACCACCCGACCGCCGTGCGGGAGACCATCGCCGCCGTGCTCGCGCAGTATCCCGGGCGGCGTCTCGTCGCTGTGTTCGAGCCGCGCAGCAACACCGCCATGCGCAAGATCCATCAGGAGGAGTACGCGCACGCCTTCCGCGGGGCGGACGAGACGATCATCAGCCAGCCGACCGCCATCGCCAAGGTGCCGGAGAACGAGCGCATCGACGCGAAGCGCATGGCGCAGGACATCGCCGATGCCGGCACCCGGGCACGCTGGATGGAGTCGCCCGATGCCATCGTCCTGGCGCTGGCCAAGGAGACGCGCTCGGGCGACGTCGTGTTGGCGATGTCCAACGGCGGCTTCGGCGGCCTGCACGACAAGCTGCTCGAGGCGCTGGGCACGCGCGCATGAACGCGGTGGAGCTGCGGGACATCTGCGTCGCCGCGGCGGAGGCGGGCGCCCGCGTGCTGCGCGATCTGTACGAAGGCCCGCGCGACGTCCGGTTCAAGGGCCGCACCGACCTCGTCACCGACGCCGACAAGGCCTCCGAAGAGACGGTGTTGCGCATCCTGCGCGAGCGAGCGCCCGGAACGCGCATCCTCGCCGAAGAGAGCGGCGCGCACGGCGGAAACGAGGTGTGCTTCATCGTCGATCCGCTCGACGGCACCACCAACTACGCGCACGGCATCCCGATCTTCTGCTGCACCGTCGCGGCGGAAGAAAACGGCCGCGTGGCCGCCGGCTGCACCGTGGATCCGATGCGAGAGGAGCTCTTCACCGCCCTTCGCGGCGGCGGGGCGGAGCTCCGAAGGGCGCGCGGTTCACACCCTTTGCGCGTCTCCGCTGCCCGCGAGCTGGTCGAGGCCGTCGTCTGCACCGGCTTTCCGTACGGCGACCGCGACAAGCTTCCGCAGATGATCGCGGCCTTCGGCAAGTTCACCGAGCTGGCGCGCGGCTCGCGCCGGCTGGGCAGCGCGGCCATCGATCTGGCCTGGGTCGCGGCCGGACGGCTCGACGGGTTCTGGGAGATGGGCCTCCGGCCCTGGGACGTCGCCGCCGGTCAGCTCCTGGTGGAGGAAGCCGGCGGCCGCGTCACGCGCTTCGACGGCTCGTCACACCAGCTTGCGGGGGGCGAGATTGTCGCCGCGCCGCCCGCGCTGCACGCGAAGATGCTGGAGGTGTTGGCTACCGCTGTGCCGTGACGTCGTCGCGCCGGTTCTGTTTCCAGGCGTCTTCGTCGTGACCCGTCGCCTTCGGCTTCTCTGCTCCGAAGCTGATGGCAGTGATCTGGGGCGACTGAACACCGAGTGTAGCGAGATACTTCTTCGCGGCGTCCGCGCGGCGCTGACCGAGCGCGAGATTGTACTGTCCGGAGCCGCGCTCGTCGCAGTTCCCCTCGATGCGGACCTTCAGGTCGGGATGCGCCGTCAGTACGTTGGCAACGGCGGTCAGCTTCTCCTGCGCGTCCTTGGTCAGCGTCGCCGAGTCGAACTCGAAGAAGACGCTGACGTTGCGGAGCTGCTCGAGCGCCTTGTCCAGGTCCGCCTGTCCCTGCGCCCGGTACTGGTCCGCCGGCGTAGGCTTGGTGTCGGCCGTCGCCTCCTGCTTCGGCTGCACTTGCGCCAGGGTGTTGTCCGGCGTGGGTTGGTTGGTGGAGCAGGCGACGAGGCCGGCGAGGCCGACAGTGACGAGATGTCCGGTGATCTCCGATAGCTTCATGCAGTACCTCCAGAGTTTGGACGAGAACAGCGGGCGCGCCCGGCGTATGCCCGCTCGCCCTCCTTCGCGCAAGCGAATCTTTTGTCCGAACTTCGTTGGAGGTCAAACGAATTATCGCAGCGGGCTAGACCGTCTTTCGCCGTCCTGCGAGCGCCATGTACGCCCAAAGCACGACGACCGCGCCGACGATCGACGAGATCCATCCGCCAGGAGTGAAACCCCATGAGCCGTCCGCCTGGGAGGCGCCCCCAAACAGCGCGTGCCCGATGAGGCCGCCGACGAGCGACCCGATCATTCCAAGGATGGCCGTCGCGAGCCAACCCATGGCCTGCCGGCCGGGATAGATCGCTCTAGCCAACAGGCCGATCACGAGTCCGAAAATGATGAAGCCGATGATGTGCATAGGTCGTTTCCTGTCTTAGAGGATTGAAAACAACCGTAAGCACGTCAGCTCAGCGAAGGTAGCGTAAGCGGGCGAGCGAGATCAGGGCCGCCCCTACTGCGGCGCCGAGCGCCCAGCCGGCGATCACGTCGGTGGGCCAGTGCACGCCGAGATAGACGCGGGAGACACCGACGAGCAGCGCCAACCCGATGCCGATCGGCGAGAGCCGCGGAGCCGCCCAGGACAAGACCACCGCCGCAGCAGCGGTGTCGCTCGCGTGCGTCGAGGGAAACGATTGCCCCGCACCACAGCCGAGCGGGTGCGGCACCCGCGCGGGATCCGCGTTGCAGGGACGGACCCGGCCGAACTCTGGCTTCACCACCCGGACGCTGAGAAGGTCGGCGACGCCAATCGCCGCCCAGAGGAGGATGGCGGCGAGCGCGCGGTGGGGCGACTTGATCCAGAGGTAAATGGCCGCAAGCGCCGCCACGGCAAGAAGAACTCCGCGATTCGACGCCGCCCCCATCACGGCGTCGAGCCACCCCACGCCGGGGCGGTTCAGCAGCGAAAGCAGCTGCAGGTCGATGACGGGGGGCGCGACCAACCTGAAAACCGTAGCACTTACCGGGCGCTGGCAGGAAGGCGATCGACCGCTTCACAGCCTGCCCGCCCGCAGGCACGCCGGCGCACGGGGTTGGGTTATACAGGTCGCCCACACGGGAGTTCGCATGCCGCGGATGGTGAAGTGTGCAAAGCTCGGGAAGGAGCTCCCGGGCCTCGACTTCAAGCCCTGGAACAACGAGCTGGGGCAGCGCATCTACGAGACCATCTCCCAGGACGCATGGAAGATGTGGCTCGAGCACTTCAAGATGGTCATGAACGAGTATCGGCTGGCGGGCGGGTCGGAGCAGGCAAACCAAGTGCTCTTCGATCAGGCCGAGAAGTTCTTCTTCGGCGAAGGCGCGCAACTTCCGCCGGACTACAAGCCGCCCGCAGCGAAGGGCTGAGGAGTGCGCGGGCCGGGCGAGATCCTCGTCGTTTCCTGTTACGAGCTCGGCCGGCAGCCGGTGGCGGCAGCCGCGGCGATCGCGGCTCTCGAACGCGCGGGCTTCTCGCCGGCAGCCCAGGACATCTCGGTCGAGAAGCTTTCCATCGAAGCGCTGGCCAGGGCGCGCCTCGTGCTCATCAGCGTCCCCATGCACACCGCGTTGCAGCTCGGCGTTCGCGTCGCCGCCAAGGCGCGCGAGGTGGGCGGGTGCGTGGCGCTGTTCGGCCTCTACGCGACGCTCAACGCGGAGCACCTGCGCGAGCGGCACGGCGATTTCGTCGCCGGAGAGAACCCCGACGAGCTCGTCGAGCTGGCGCGCGCGATGGAGGCCGGGCGGGAACCGGCGCCCGTCGCACTTCGCAAGCGCGACGTGGCGGTCCCGTCCCGCGCGTCGCTCCCGCTGCTCGACCGGTACGCGAAGCTCTCCTGGAACGGCGAGGAGCGGCTGGTCGCCTCCGTCGATGCCTCGCAGGGATGCAAGCATCTCTGCCGGCACTGCCCCATCGTTCCCGTGTATCGCGGCCGCTTCGTCGCCGTGCCGCGAGAAACCGTGCTGGCCGACGTCGCACAGCAGATCGCCGTGGGGGCACGGCACGTCAGCTTCGGGGATCCGGACTTCCTCAACGGCCCGACGCATGCGCTGCGGATCGTGCGCGAGCTGCACGCGCGATGGCCCGAGGTCTCGTTCGACGCGACGATCAAGATCGAGCACTTGCTCCAGCACCGGGCGCTGCTCGCGGATCTCGCGCAGTGCGGGATGATCTTCGTCACCAGCGCGGTCGAATCGCTCAACGACCGGGTGCTCGCGGCGCTGCACAAAGGTCATGTCGCCGCAGACGTTCCCGAGGCTCTCAGGGCCGTGCGCGAGGCTGGAGCAGAGCTGCGGCCGACGCTCTTGCCATATACGCCCTGGACCGCTCTCGAGGATTTGCCGGCGCTCTTCGACTTCGCGGTCGAGCACGACCTCGTCGACGCCATCGATCCCGTCCAGTACACCCTGCGTCTGCTGCTTCCCCCAGGGTCTCTGCTTCTGGACGACTCGGGGCCGTGGCTGCGCGGCTTCGACGCGGACGCCTTCACGTGGCGTTGGGAACATGAAGACCCGAACGTCGACGCTCTCTGGCGCGAGTCGGCCGAGCTGGCGCGCAAAGGCGCCGGATTCGACGAGCTCCGCGCGGTCGCCAACCACGCCTCCCGGCGGCAGACCGCAGCGCGCGCGCCGCGGCGCCGCAGGAGCGTGCCGCGCCTGACGGAACCCTGGTTCTGTTGAGCAGAGCCCACCGCCGGCCAGTTCGGCCGGATCTAAGTCACGGAGAGCCTGGGCGTCACCACCGCCTCGATGCGCGCGGCTGCCTGGCGCAGCGCCTGTTCGACCTGCTCGGGCGTGTCGCCGCGCGCGAAGGCGAAGCCGAGATACGACGCTCCCTCGGGCAAGGGAACGAGCTCTTCGCGCAGATGCGCGGTGATGGCGACGTCCTCGACGAGAGGCACATGCCGCGCCTCCTCGACGCCGCGCACCTCCTCCAGCACGCCGCGCCGCCGGATGGGCAGCATCACCACGCCGGAAGCACGTTTCTCGCGGGGAGGGGGGTCGCCGGTCATGCCCAGCGCATGCCGGAGGATCAGCTCCTCCAGCGTCACGCCGACGCCGAACCGCAGCGCGCGGCCGCAGAGGCCGCCAATGCTGCGGGCCGCGATCTCCAGGATCCGCGGACCCGACGGCGAAAGGCGCAGCTCGGCGTGGACCGGCCCCTCGGCGAGCCCGAGCGCGGCGCAGCCGCGGGAGACCTCGCGCGCGATCGCGTCCTGCAAAGGCGCCGGGTGCCGGGAAGGGGTGACGTAGATCGTCTCCTCGAAGTACGGACCGTCCAGTGGGTCCGGCTTGTCGAAGATCGCGAGGGCATGCAGGTGGCCGCGCATCAGGAGGCCTTCCAGCGCCACCTCGGGTCCCGGGACGAACTCCTCGATCAGCACGCGCTCCAGGTCGGCATCGCGCCGTTGCGCGACGTCCGGCGAGCTCAGCAGCGCCGCAACCCGTTTCAGGGCAGCGCGTAGCGCTTGCGGATCGTCGGCGCGGATCACGCCGCGGCTGCCCGAGAGAACGAGCGGCTTCACCACGCAGGGGTAGGGCGCTCTTTGCAACAGCGCCTCCAGGTCGTCCCCGCCGATGTCCCGGGACGCCACTTCGAAGCGCGGCACCGCGACGTCGGCGTCGCGCATCTTCGCCCGGCTCAGCGCCTTGCTTCGCGCCGCCGCGACCGCTTCCGCCGGATTGTGCGGAAGCCGCAGCCTCGCCGAGGTGAGGGTCGCGACGAGAGCAGTCAGATCGTCCACCCCGATCACGGCCACCGGTTTGCGCTCCCGTACGGCGCGCGCGAGCTCGTCGGCTGCTGCCTGCGCATCGCGGAATCGCAGCGCCACCGGAGCCGCCGCCCACTCGTCCGCGAGCTGGTGGCAGACGTCGCTCGCTACGATCACCTCCGCGCCGAGCCGCTTCGCCGCCGCGAGAAAATCGTCGTTGCGGTAGCCCGACTTGGGTAGGACCAGGACTACGGCGGGAGGCATGGCGCCGGGAATCATAACCGCGATCTCGGTCAGCGATCGGATGTTCTGCGATCCGTGGGTTCGCTAAGGTGATCGCGACCTGAAGCGGAGACGACATGGAAGCGATCCTTGCGCTCGCGGACCGCGTGACGGCAGACTCTCCGCGCGAAGCGCCAGCACCCCAGCCGCTCGCCTTGCACTTCCCTGGGGGAGTGATCGGACTGCAGAGCACCGTATCGGTCGGAGCCGACACCACCAACCAGGTGGTGCTCGAGGACCGCTACGTCTCGCGCTTCCATTGCCGGCTGTTGCCGCACGGCGGACGCTGGCTCCTCAAGGACCTGGCCTCGACCAACGGCACATTCCTGGACGGCGCCCGCATCGCGGAGGCCGACGTCGACGCCGGCGCGAGAATCCGCGTCGGGTCGGCGGAGCTGCGCATCGAGGAGACGGCACCGCGGCTGCAGGCCACGCTTCCCGGCCTCGTCGCGCGCGATCCGGCGCTCGCTCCCGTGCTGGAACTGCTCCGCCGGGCCGCTCCGTCGTCCCTGCCGGTGACCATCCTGGGCGAGAGCGGCACCGGCAAGGAGGTGGCGGCGCGGGCCCTCCACGAGCTCTCCGACAGGAGCGGAGGTCCGTTCGTGCCGTTGAACTGCGGCGCCATCTCCCGCGAGCTGGCCGAGGCGGAGCTGTTCGGACATGAAAAAGGCGCGTTCACCGGCGCCATCACCAGCGCGCCGGGCGCGTTCGGCGCCGCCGACGGCGGAACGCTCTTTCTCGACGAGATCGCCGACCTGCCCTCGAGACTACAGGTAACGCTCTTGCGCGCCCTCGAGGCCGGCGAGGTGAAGCCCGTCGGCGCGCCGAAACCCCGCTGCATCGACGTGCGCGTCGTGTGCGCCACGCACCAGGATCTGCGGTTGCGCATCCGCGAAGGCGCCTTTCGCGAGGACCTCTTCTATCGCCTCCGCGGCGTGACCCTGGAGCTGCCGCCTTTGCGCGCGCGTCCTCGCGACATCCTTCCGCTGGCCGAGCACTTCCTGCCTCCGGACCGGTCCTTCGCGCCCGACGCCCGGGCAGCGCTCCTCGCCCATCCCTGGCCGGGCAACGTCCGGGAACTCAGGCACGTCGTCCAGCTCGCATCCCTCCTCTCGGAAGCGCAGGTGATCCGGGCGTATGCGCTTCGATTCGACGACTCGCCGCCGCGTGCCTGGGCGCCGCGCGTGTGCGAACCGGGCGCAACGGCTCCAGCCGAGTCCACTGTCGAGCTGCGCGGCCGTACTCTCTACGAGCTGGAGGAGCTGGCCATCCGCGCCGCTTTGGCGCGCCATGGCGGAAACCGCCGGGCGATCTCCGCGGAGCTGGGCATCGCCCGCTCGAGCCTGCTGCGCAAGCTGGACGCGCTCCGGCTGCGCGGATGATCACTCCGTCCCGAGGTAGGTGTACCCGCGCATCGCCTGCTCGTAGAAGTCGGTGAGCTGGACGCTCTCCTTCGGCTTCACCTGGCCTTCGCGGACCTTCCCGTCCAGCGCCTGCTTTACCCGCTTCGCCAGATCGCTCGGCTCGTACTGCACCCGCGCCAGCACGCGCTCCATGGTGTCGCCCGGGATCACTTCCTCGATGTAGTAGTCCTCGGGGTCGTCGTCGTCGACGAAGACGTGCACCTCGTGCACGCGCCCGAAGAGGTTGTGCATGTCTCCCATGATGTCCTGGTAGGCGCCGGTCAGGAACATGCCCAGATAGTACGGGTCGCCGGGGCGGAGCGGGTGCAGCGCGATGGTCTCGTCGACGGTCTCGCCTTCGATGAAGGTGTCGATCTTCCCGTCGGAATCGCAGGTGATGTCCACGATGGTGGAATCGCGCGTCGGCTGCTCGGTGTGCCGGTGCAGCGGGGCGATGGGAAAGAGCTGGTTGATCGCCCAGTGGTCGGGCGCGCTCTGGAAGAGCGAGAAATTCGCCATGTACTGATCGGCGAGCCGGTCGTCGAGGCCGCGGGTAGGTCCGGGCACGCGTTTGCGCTTCTTGTTGATCTCCACCAGGCGGCGGCAGAGGCGCCAGAACAGCCCCTCGACGGCGGCGCGCTCCTCCAGGCCGAGGATGCCGAGCTTGAACATCGTCAGCGCCTGCTCCTTCTTCGCCACGGCGTCGTTGTAGGCCTCGCCGGAGTTCTTCGGCGTCATTCCCGAGATGATCTCGCGCATCTCCCGGACGATGGGCGACTGCGCCGTCCCGTCCGGAACGGGCGCAACCGCATCGGGCGGCGCGTTCGGCCCGGGGCTCGCCGACGGCTCCTCGTGCACCGCGCCGTTCTCTCCGAACTCGATGTGTCCGAAGACGTTCATCAACAGGCAGGAGTGGTGCGCGGTCAGCGCGCGGCCACTCTCCGACACCAGGTTCGGCTCGGGAACGCCTTCGTTGCTGCAGATCTGCTGGACCGTGTAGACGACGTCGGCCGCGTACTCCTCCATCGAATAGTTCAGCGACGAGACGTAAGAAGTGCTGCGTGCGCCGACGTAATCGACGCCCAGGCCGCCTCCCACGTCGAAGTACTCCAGCGCTGCGAGCCCCATCTTCCGCAGCTTGGCGTAGAAGCGCGCGCCCTCGTTGACCACGTCCTTGACGGTGCGGATGTCGGTGAGCTGCGAGCCCACGTGGAAGTGGAACAGTTTCGCCGCGTCCACCTTTCCGGCGGAGCGCAGGATCTCCACCGCGCGGATCAGCTCGGGGGTGGTGAGGCCGAACTTGGCGAAATCTCCCGAGGAGGACTCCCATTTCCCGGTGCCCTTGGTGGACAACTTGCTGCGCAGACCGATCATCGGCTGGACGTTCATCTCCTCCGCAAGGCGGAGCAGGTGCGGAAGCTCGGAGAGCTTCTCGATGACGACGAGGATCTTTCGTCCCAGCTTGCGGCCCATCAGCGCGAGCCGCAGGTACTCCTCGTCCTTGTAGCCGTTGCAGATCGTGAGCGCCTCGGGATCCGTGTTGAGCGCGAGCACGATCAGGAGCTCGCCCTTGCTGCCCGCCTCGAGGCCGAAGTGGTACGGAGCGCCGGCGTCGAGGATCTCCTCCACCACCTCGCGCATCTGGTTCACCTTGGTGGGGTACACGCCGAAGTACTGGCCCCGGTATCCATGCTGGGCGATGGCGTTGCGGAAGACGTCATTGAGCTGCTTCACCCGGCTGCGCAGCAGGTCCTGGAAGCGCACCACGCAGGGAAATCCCAGCTTGCGCTCGCGGATGTCGTCCACGACGTCCATCAGATCGATCGCCGGGCCGGGCTGGCCGAAGGGGTGGACGGCGAGATGACCCTTCGGATTGATGCTGAAGTACCCCGCGCCCCAGCCAGGAATGTTGTACAGCTGCAGCGACCTCTCGATGGACCAGTCGGGATTCGACATTGATCCGACGGATGTGCCACAGCGCGGCGGGCGATCACAAGCGCTCGTGCGCGTGATCGACGATGCGCTGCCGGAGCCGCTGGTCCGCCGCGCCCGCGCCGCCATCTCGCGCCTTGGAGGCGAGCGCTTGCGGCAGAGCTACTTCACGACGTTCTGGCTGCCGCGCGGCGCGACGCCGGCGCATCCGCTAGAGGAGGCCGTGCTGGCCCTGTGGCCTCTCGCGCGGGCACGCTCCGCCCTCGGAGCGGAATGGTGGATCGGACGCGCGCACACGACGTCAATCCCCGTCGACTTCCATTTCGACCAGGACGTCAAAGGCCGGAGGCGCTGCCACCCCCTCGTCTCCAGCGTCTTCTTTTTCAATGCCGTGCGCGGTGGCCAGCTCGCGGTGACAGACCAGGTCCCGGGCCGATCGACCGCGACTCGCCTGGAAACCGTCGCGCCGCATCGCAACCGCTACGCGGTCTTCGCCGGCAACCTGCTCCACGGTGTCCTCGATGCGCGCGGGAGGGCCCCGGGCCGACGCGTACCCGGGCCGGCCGGACGTCTCCGCGTCACGCTCGTCGCCAACTACTGGGACCAGCGGCCGGCGGCGGTTCCGACCTGGCTCGCAAGCGGCGTCTATCGAACGCTGGTCGAAGGTCGCAACCGGGCAGGAAGGCCGTAGCGGAGTTAGAAGGAGCACGTGGATCTCTACGGCATGACGGGCGACGCGCTCTTCGAGTGGGCGCGCGAGCGCGGCGCCACCGCAGGCGCGGCGCGGACCCTGGCGCGCTTTCTTCTCGCACAAGCAGCGGGGCGTCCCACCGCCGGATCGCCTGCGCGCGACCTTCTGGCAGCGTTCAGCGACGCTCCGGTCCGTCCGCACGCCGACGCGGCGAAGTCGAGCGACGGCACCGTCCGCTTCGCGGTCCGGCTCGGGGATGGCGAGCTCGTGGAGACCGTCCTCATCCACCAGCCCGCTTCCGAGCTGCGCCGCAGGGAGCGGTGGACGGTGTGTCTCTCGTCGCAGGTCGGATGCGCTCGCGGCTGCGTCTTTTGTGAAACGGGCCGCCTCGGGCTCGTGCGCAATCTGAGCGCCGCGGAGATCGTCGTCCAGTATGCGCTCGCCGCCCGGCATCTCGGGGCGCGACCCGCGAACGTCGTCTTCATGGGGATGGGGGAGCCGCTGGACAATCTGGAGGAGGTCCTGCGGGCGATTGCCGTCCTCCGCGAGCCGGGCGGGTTCGCCGTGCCAGAGCGGCGCATCACGGTGAGCACGGTGGGGATCGTCCCGCGGATGGACGAGCTGTTCTCGCGGACCAAGGCGCAGGTGGCCGTTTCGTTGCATGCCATCCACCCGGAGCAGCGCCGCGCTCTGTTGCCGGTAGCGAGAAAATGGAGCTTGACGCATTTGCGCGAGTGCATCGCCCGCGCGCCCCGCTCGGTCCTGCTGCAGTGGACGCTGATCGCGGGTGTCAACGACGCCGATTCCGACGCCGACACGTTGGCGCGATTCTGCGAAGGCCTCGACGTCCGCGTGAACCTGATCCCGCTCAATCCGGGCCCCGTGGCGGGGCAGGTGGCGCCGCCGATGGATCGCTGCCGCGCGTTTCAGAGACGTCTGTCGGGACACGGCGTGCGTGCGCTCCTGCGCATGCCCCACGGGCAGCAAATCGGCGGCGCTTGCGGGCAACTCGCTGGCGCGCGTCGTGCGATGGGCAACGCGCCGGCTGCGGGCTGACACCTTGTCGCCCGTGTCCTAGGTTTGCCGCCCTATGAAGCGCTGGCAAAAGGCCGTCGCAATCGTCGTTGCGGTCGTCGTCGTCCTGGTCATCATCCTCTCCTTCGTCCTCGACGGGATCCTTACCTCCAAGGCCAGGGAACAGGCCCAGGAACTGTCGCAGGAGTGGGGACGGCCGGTGCAGATCGGCGGCGTGGCCACGAAGCTCCTCACCGGGCTCGGCGTACGCGTGTCCGACGTCCAGATCGGCGCGGCCTCGGGCGAGGACGTGCCGCTCGTGGCCCTAGAGCGCGTCGAAGTGCGCGTGGCGCTGCTGCGCGCGCTCTTCTCCGGCGGCAAGAGCGTACAGGTCCATTCGGCGGAAGTGCAGGGCTTGACGGTCAACGTCGAGCGCCTGTCCGATGGCACGACGAATCTGCAGCGCTTCCAGGACAAGCTCGCCGAGAGCTCCGAAAAGAAGGCGAAGGACGAGAAGCAGTCCGACCTCTCGTTCCTCCGCGTCGACCACGCGGCGCTGCGCGAAGGAAAGGTCGCGTTCATCGACAAGGCGACGCGCGGGGCAAAGGAGCTCGCTGTCCAGCATCTCGACGTCGAGGTCAACGACCTCCGCTCGGGAAAGCCCCTGGAGGTGTTGCTCAAGGCCGCCGTTCTCGCCGACAAGCAGAACCTCGAGGTCCGGGTGAAGACGGCGCCGCTGCCGGTCACGCTCACGCCGATGCCGACCAGCGTCGCCCTCCACGTCAATCCACCCATCGACATCGGGCCCCTGGGGCCGTTCGCCGGCAAGGACATCGGCCTGGAGTCGGGAACGCTCGACGCCGACTTCGATGCGCAGCTCGGCGCAGCGGTCCCCGGCGGCTCCGGCCCGACTGCCGTGAAGGGTGTCATCAAGCTCGCGGGACTCCGCTTCGCGGGGGCGGAGGGCGGCAAGAAGCTCGACGTGGTGCTGGATACCGACTTGAAGGGCGACGCCGCCGCCGGAGACATGCGGATCGACAAGCTCCGCCTCGATCTCGGGCCTGCCGGAATCACCGGCCACGGCACCGCCAAGGGGCTGACGTCGCCTTCGCCGAGGATCGAGGGACTGGAGATCGTCTCGCACGACCTCGATCCCGCGCGTCTCGCCGCGTACTACCCGCCGCTCCGCAAGTCGTTGGGCGACATGTTCGCGGGCCCCATCGGCCTGACGGTCCGCGCCAGCGGCACGCAGGCAGCCCAGGCGCTGGAGCTGCGCGTCGACTTGACACCCGTGAGAGTGACCGTTCCGGAGCAGATGGCGAAGGCAGCCGGCGCGCCGATGACTCTCGTCGCTCACGCCAAGGGCGCGGCCGCAAACAACGGGCCGATCCGATTCGATGCGAAGCTCGATCTCGCCGGAGTGGATCTGCGACCCGGGCAGTCATTGGACAAGAAGCCCGGTGGTCGCCTCGACCTCTCCGTCGAAGGGACGCGGAAGACGAACAAGTCGAGCACCGACCCGGAACAACGCATCGAGCTCGCCGACGTGAAGGCGCACGTGCTCGACGACGAGCTTCAGGGCAAAGGTTGGGTCGAGATGAAGGGCGCGGGAGCAAAGGCGACGAAGCAGTTCGATCTCGATCTCGCCTCCTCGCATCTCGATCTCGACCGGATGCTCATGCCCTCGACGAAGAAGAAGGAGAGCAAGCCGCTCGATCCCGCCACTTTCAAGGGCCTCTCCGGACACGCGAAGGTGCAGATCGCGCGCCTGACGATGAAGAAGCAGACCGTCACGGACATCGTCGCCGACGTCGTCGTCCAGGAGGACCACGTCAAGGTGAACACGGCGCAGCTGAAGGCCTTCGGCGGGACGGTGAACGCCGGCGGCACGGAGATGCGCCTCGCGCACCCGGACGATCCCTTCCACCTGGTGACGAAGCTCGACAACGTCGGGCTCGAGAACCTCGTCGCGCTGGGTTCCAGCCACAAGCTGGTCGCCGGCAAGTTCAATGGCACCATCGACCTGCGCGGCGCGGGCGACCTGGAGAAGACGCTGGCCGGAGTGCTCGACGGCAACGTGCTCGACGGCGTCTTCTACGGCAAGGACATCCTCGGCTCGGTGACGGGACCTCTGTCGAAGGCGCTTCCTTCCGGTCTCGCCGGGAAGACGACCCAAGGCGGGATCACCAACCTCGGCCAGAAGCTGCCGTTCGGAGTCACGATCGACAAGGGAGTCGCGAAGCTGAAGAATCCGATCACGATCTCCCGCCCCGAGGCGGAGATGTCGTTCTCGGGCGGAATGCGCATGGACGGGACGCTCGATCTACCCGGCACCGTTTCGCTCTCGCCGGAAACGATCTCCGCCATCACCGGCGGGAAGGTGAAGCCCGCGAGCGCGATTCCGGTCACGCTCAAGCTGGTGGGACCCGCGTGGAGCCCGAGCGTCGCCGATCTCGATCTCAAGCCCGCGGTGAACGAGATCGTGAAGCAGGGCGGCGCCGCGCTCGTCGGTCGCGCCTTCGGCGTCGATTCGTCGAAGGCCCAACAGGCGGCGGAGCAGAAGGCGCAGAAGGTCCAGGATGAAGCACAAAAGCGCGCGGAGGCGGAAGCCGCTGCGCAGAAGAAAAAAGTCGAAGAGGAGGCGAAAAACCGGCTGAAAGGCCTGTTCGGAAAGTAGTGGATACTTTTTCGCTCGCGCCGCGGGCCGGCCCGGGATACAAGGACCCGCTCGACGCCGCTTGCGGGTGGCGTTATCCACACGGAACAATCAATGGCAAATCAGACGAAGGATGCGTCTTTTCGCTCGGTGATCGATCGGTTCACGCGCGAGCTGACCGCGGTCATTGCCCGGCAAGTGGAGGAGCAGGTATCCGCCGCGCTTTCGCGCATGCAGATCGGCGGCGCAACCGGGCGGATGCGGCTCGACGGCAGGCGTTCGGGGAGGCTCTGCCCGGTGCCCGGCTGCGGGAAGCCGGGGGCCGGACCGCGCAACCGGTGGTTCTGCAAGGAGCACGCGAGCAAGCTTTCCGCGGCCGAGCAGCGCAGCATCCTCGAGCGCAACCGCAGACTGGAGGCGGAAGGCAAGCTTCCCACGGCGGTGCCCGCGCAGCGCATCGTGCGGCTTCCCGCCAAGTCTCCGCGGCCGCGCCGGCCCCTCGACATGAGCTGCCGCGTGGAAGGGTGCCCCAACCGGTCCCGCGGCCCGCGCGCCGGGTTCATCTGCGATCAGCACCGCGCCGAGTTGAGCGCCGATGAACAGCGCGCCGCGCGCGAGCGGTGGAACGCCCGGCAGAAGGGCGGCAATGCCGTCGCCGCGCCGGAGCAGCCGAAGCCGTTGCCGGCGCCCGTGCCGCCGATCGTGCGCAAGGCCGAATCCGCCGAAGCCTGACGTAACCGGCGGGGTCGAAACGGCGTACAGAAGGGCGTGGAGGTCACGCATGTCCTCGTCTGAAATCACGCCGAAGCAGCTCTACGTCCGTCGTCGCGAGTTCCTGAAGCTCGGCGCTGGCAGCGCGCTCGCGCTGTCGCTTCCCGCCTTCGCAAAGGCCAAGGTGGAGCACGGAGCGAAGCTCGCCGGCGTGACCGCGAATCCGAAGTACGCGTTGGCGGAGGAGAAGAAGAACGCCTACGAGGACATCACCACCTACAACAATTTCTACGAGCTGGGGACCGACAAGTCGGACCCGAGCGAGAACGCCAGCAAGCTGCAGACGCGCCCGTGGACGGTGAGCGTCGAAGGCGAAGTGGGCAAGCCGCGGAAGTGGGACATCGAGGAGATCCTCAAGTCCTTCCCCATCGAGGAGCGCGTCTACCGGCTGCGCTGCGTGGAAGCGTGGTCGATGGTGATCCCCTGGGACGGGTTTCCGCTGGCCGACTTTCTCAAGAAGCACGATCCGACCAGCCGGGCGAAGTACGTCGCCTTCGAGAGTGCGGTGCAGCCACAGATGCCCGGAGTGAAGGGATATGCGGGAATCCCCTTTCCCTACCTCGAAGGCCTGCGCATCGACGAGGCGACGCACCCGCTCGCGCTGCTGGTCGTCGGTCTCTATGGCGAGGCGCTTCCCAACCCGGACGGCGCACCCATCCGGCTGATCGTTCCCTGGAAGTACGGTTTCAAGTCGGCGAAGAGCATCGTCCGGATCAAGCTGCAGGAGACGCAGCCGGCCACGACCTGGAACCAGTATGGGGGCGGTGTCGAGTACGGTTTCTACGCCAACGTGAACCCGGACGTGGATCACCCGCGCTGGTCGCAGGCAAAAGAGCGGCGCATCGGCGAGTTCGCGCGGCGCAAGACGCTGATGTTCAACGGCTACCCGGAAGTGGCCTCGCTGTACGCCGGGATGGACCTGAGGAAGTTCTATTGAAGAAGGCGCTGGTCCCCGGAGCGTTCGCCGCGTGCTGCGTGCCCGCGCTCTGGCTCGCCGTCCAGCTCGTCACCTCGGGCCTGGGGGCCAACCCCATCGAGGCGCTCCTCAACGACCTCGGGTACATCACGTTCGTGCTGCTCGCGCTCACGCTCGCCTGTACCCCGGCGCAGATCCTGCTCGGTTGGAACTGGCCGATCCGGATCCGCAAGCTCCTCGGCGACTTCTGCTTCTTCTACGCCTGCCTGCATCTGCTCACCTACACGGTGATCGATCAGGGGTTCGACATTCACGCCATCGCCAAGGACGTCCTCAAGCACAAGTTCATCTTTCTCGGGATGGGGACGTGGCTCTTGCTGCTGCCGCTCGCCATCACGTCCACGCAGGGCTGGCAAAGGCGCCTCGGTTTCCGCCGCTGGAAGCGCCTCCACCGGCTGGTGTACCTGGCCGGTGGGCTGGCGAGCTTCCATTTCCTGCTCCGGTTCAAGACGCCGCGGCTCGAGACGGTGGCCTGGATGGGAGTGATCGGCGCGCTTCTGCTGGTGCGCGCGGTGGAAGCGGCGCGGCGGAGGGCGAGGGTGGTAGAGTCGCCATGAGATGTCCTCTCGCGCCGCCAGCATCCTGATCGTCGACGACGACGCGAATCTTCGCCAGAACATCCATTTCATCCTCGAGAAGGGCGGGATGAAGTCGTCGATGGCTTCTTCCGGTGAAGAGGCCCTGCAGCGGATGCGCACCACCGCGTTCGATCTGGTGCTGCTCGACGTGCAGATGCCGGGCATGGGTGGCCTGGAAGCGCTGCGCATCATGCGGGAGCGGCACCCGGACGTCGGCGTGATCATGTGCTCGGTGCTCAAGGACATCGCCGTCGCGGTGGAGGCGATGCATACCGGAGCGCTCGATTACGTCACCAAGGACTTCTCCCCGCCCGAACTGATCGCCCGGATACGAAAGACGCTGGCCCAGCTCCGCGCGGGCCGCGAGCTGGAGCGGCTGCACGACGTCGAGGCCACCCACGTCGGCCGGCCCATGGTGCTGGGGACCTCGCCGCGGATGCGCGCGGTGGTGCAGGTGGCGGAGAAGATCGCCGCCAAGCCCGTCACCGTGCTGGTGACCGGTGAGAGCGGCACCGGCAAGGAAGTGCTGGCGCGCTACATCCACGCCCGGAGCGACCGGAGGACCAGTCCGTTCGTCGCCGTGAACCTCCCAGCCATTCCCGCCAACCTGGTGGAGAGCGAGCTGTTCGGACACGAGCGCGGCTCCTTCACTGGCGCCGACAGGCAGAAGCTGGGCAAGTTCGAGCTGGCGAACGGCGGGACGTTGTTCCTCGACGAGATCGGCGATCTGGCGCTGGACCTCCAGGCGAAGATCCTCCGCGCGCTGCAAGAGCACGAGATCGAGCGGGTCGGTGGAGAGAAGCCCATCCTGCTCGACCTGCGCGTGATCTGCGCCACCAACCGCGAGCTCGCGAAGCTCGTCCAGGAAGGAAGGTTTCGCGAGGATCTCTTCTGGCGTCTGAAGGTGGTCCCCATCGAGCTGCCGCCCCTGCGTGAACGGCGCGAGGACATCCGCGATCTGGCACAGCACTTCCTCGCCCGGAACGCCGCCGAGCACGGCCGCCTCCCGCAGACGCTCTCCGATGGCGCCCTCCAGCTCCTGGAGCGGTATCGGTGGCCGGGCAACATCCGCGAGCTGGAGAACATCATGGCCCGGATGACCGTGGTCTGCGACTCGCAGGTGATCGAGGAGTCGGACCTTCCGTACGACTTCGCGCTCACGGCGGCGGCCACTCCGGAAGCGGAGGCGGGCCAGAGCCTGGAGGCGGCGATCCTCGCCTTCGAGAGGAGCTTCTTGCGCAAGGCTTTGAAGCGGAACCAGTGGAACCGCAAGCGCACCGCCGAGCACCTGCAGATCGGCTACTCGACGCTCAAGGCGAAGCTCAAGTCTTATGGCATCGTGGCGGGCGCCGAAGGCGACGACGACTGATCGCCGCTGAGCGGCAGGGACAGAGTGAACGTGCTCCCGTTTCCGGGGATGCTCTTCACCGTGATGCGGCCGCCATGGGCCGCCACGATCCGACGCACGTTCGGAAGGCCCATTCCCACGTGCGCGCCAGTCCGCTTCGTCGACGAGAAGGAGTCGAAGAGGGTGGCAATCCGCTCGGGAGCGATTCCTCCTCCCTGATCCTCCACCGTAAACAGCGCGTCGTGCTCGGCGCGCCCCACGCGTAGCCGCACCGCCGAGCCGGGTTCTGAGGCCTCGATCGCGTTGCGCATCAGGTTCAGGGCTGCCCGTTCCAACAGGTAGCGGTCCCCGCGCACCCACAGATCGGAAGGCGCGCGCTGCACGTCGATCCCGATGTTTGCCTCTTTTGCGTATCCCTGCCCTCCGGCGCGGACGCTCTCGGCGAAGGCGTTCAGCTCGATGGGAAGGAATTCCGCCGGCTTCGCTTCGCGCGTCAGATCCGAGAAGTCGGAGACGAAACGGCGAAGCGTTCCGACTTCCGCGCCAATCGATTCGCGGATGCGGGGCAGGTAGTCGGCGTCGTTCATGGCGGCGAGCTGCTCGATCTGCTGCAGGACGATGAGGCGATGCCCGAGATCATGAGTGACGCCGACGGCGATCCGGCCCGCGGTCTTGAACCGCTCTTCCAACTCGAGCGCCGTCAGCATCCGCCGGGCGAGCATGTACCCGACCGCGATGGAGATGAGCAACGTGAGGGCGGCTCCGAAGGCGAGGAAGTGCAGCGCCGTGCGAGCTCCTCGCAGCGCCTCGTCCGCGGGCTGCTCGACGGCGATGCTCCAGCCGAGATCGGGGAGTGAAGCCCATCCCGCGATCAAGTCGCGGCCTTCACCGTTGCGTAGCCGCGCGGGGGCGGGCGTCCCCTTCACCAGGGCGGAAGCAAACGGAGATTCCGCCACGGGCTCGCCGCTGAGGACCGCGGCCCGCATCGAACCGGAGCCTGCCGCGACGAGGTGGCCGCTGCGATCGAACGCGAGCGCATATCCCTGCTCGCCGACGCGGATGCGCTGGACCTGACGCTGCAACTCGAGCAGATCCAGCGTGGCGCAGACGGCGCGGCCGGGCTTGCCGGATGGAACGCAGACATCCATCGCCGGCGATAGCTCCGCGATGTACGTCTCGGAGGCGACTTCGGTGCCCCGCAGCGCCGCGGCGATCCGGTCGCGATCGAGCATCCGTGGCACCTCGCGCTGCGGCGTATCCGCGGAGAGGAGACGTAGCTTGCCCAGGCTCGGCGCATCGAGGG
Source organism: Deltaproteobacteria bacterium (assembly GCA_005879535.1). Classification (NCBI taxonomy): domain Bacteria; kingdom Pseudomonadati; phylum Myxococcota; class Myxococcia; species Deltaproteobacteria bacterium. The sequence continues at coordinate 33,817 of VBKI01000049.1, forward strand.
CTATGTCGGCGAGACGCCGTACGGCGTCTGACTCGTCCGCGACGGCAGTGCCGATCGCTCGCAGCATTTCGCGCTGTTGCGCGATGTACGTGGCGATGCGTGCCGCGGCCTGAGCGGCGATTGCCTCGAGGGCCTCCTGCGACGCGCGCTCGCCGCGGTCACCGAGGATCCGCAGGCCAAAGATGGCCAGAAGGAGGACCGGGATGACGCCGCTCGCGGCGATCAGCGCAGTGAGCAGCAAGGCGATGCGGCGCCGCGTCACCGCACGATCTCCCATTCGGGCAGTGTTTCGAGTGCCTCGTACGGCCCGAGCCTCGGATTCACGATCCTGACGTCGACGACCGCGATCTGTTCGCGGGTGCATACGAAAGCACCGGGGGGATCCTCGCGAAGAGCGGCATGAGCCGCCCTCCAGTCACCGGCATCGACGGCCCGATCGACCGCGGGATTCGAGTATCCGATGAGGTTGTACGGTGCTCCGGTCCGCCATACGAGAGCGAGCGCGCTCGGTGGCCATCGGAGCGGACGCGCCGTCACCAGATCGAAATCGCGATTCCTCACCCGCGATACCGCCTCTTCGGGCACCAGCTGGGAAACTTCGCCGGCCCGGTCCGCCAGAACACGTCGCGATGCCAGCGCAAGCCGCTCGAACGGGCCCCAGCTCACGACGCGCAAAGGCCGTCCTGCAGGGGGGCCCGGCTCATCGCCGCCGCTCCCCTCGGCGCACTCCCCGCCGTCGTACGCCAGGTCTCGCACGCGTTGCGAACCAAGGATGCGTTCGAGCTGTAATCGTTCGGATCGCGGCAATTCGGGGTTGAAGAGAATGGAGTCCGTACTTCGTCCCGTGCCGCGGATGATCTGCAGCGATGGCACGCCTCTGAAGAACTCGAGCCAGCGCGACTCCACATCGACGATCAGATTCGTGTCTCCTTTGAGCGTGTGCGCGAAAGCATCGCGAGGAGTGTCGTAGGCAATGATGCGCACGTCATTGATCCGTCCAGCCGCCGGGATCCGCCGCGCCAACCGGAGCTCCGTCGGCGTCTGAGACGCAACCGCGAAGGGTCCAGTTCCGAGGAACTTGTCCTGCACGCGGCGGAAGATGAGCGCATTCAGGAGCAACGCGTCTGCTGGCAGGCCTTCCTGGCGCGACTCGATCAGCAGGGCGCCATCCGACTTGATTGCCCGCAAGCCGGCGGGCTCCAGTGATTGGATGACATCCACATCCGTCACCGGCGTCCCGTCGCTGAAGGTGGCGTCGCGTCGGACCTCGACGCGCAGCTCCTTGTTCGACAAGCGATCGACGCTGGCGGCGAGGCTTGGCCTCAGCTCCCCTGCGGCGTCGATCGTGACGAGCCTCTCATATACCCATGGCTGGGCGATGGAAGCCAAGGCGGTTTCGTTGCCCGTGGGGGCCAGTTCGCCCAACGGCCCCCACATGGCAAGCTTGACGACGAACGCCTCGCGTGATGGCGGCGATGTGCAGCCCAGGATGATACTGAACAGCAATAGCCGATACACGCTGCCTGCCACCTTTCGCAGTACGGCTTTGCGGAGTCAAACGCTGCGAAAGGCGCCGCGGTCATGCGACCGGAGGACTTATCACGATCATTCCGCAGACGGTCGGAACGCGCACGGACTTCCTCTTCGACCGGTTGATCTTCATGGGTGTCTCCAGTGTTGGTCAGGCTGTTTCCGTCCACTCCGGTTGCGGGAACTCCGTGAGGTAGCGGTGGACGACGCTCTCGCGGAAACTCGACTCGAACATGTCCTTCTTGCAGGCGACTTCGTCGCGGCGGCCAGTCTTCAGGAACTTCCCGCCCAGGCACCCGCCGACGCACACCGGGAGATACGGGCAATCGCCGCATTTTTCCCAAGGCCTCAGCTCGACGAGCGGCGCCACCTTCTCGGGTGCCGAGGACGCAACGTGCGCGACCTCGAGTCCCGGGAGCCCGGCGACCACCGGGCATTTGTACACGCGGCCTTCGGGATCGATGGTGTAGTTGTTCTTCCAGTGCAGCTCGCAGGGCCCGAGGAGGCCTTCGAGCGTCCTGCCCTGATGAGCAGTCGGCGTCATCTTCCGGCGCTCGATCGACGCGTTGAGCTGCACCAGCGTCTGCGTCTCCTGCTTTTCGCTGCAGCCGGTGCAAGTGCCTTTACTGCGTTGCTGCGTGTCGACCATCGGCCGGAACATCACTCCGGCAAGGAGCGGCGCGACGCCGCTCTTCTCGAACCGATCGAGCAGCGCTTCGAACGAGGCCGCCTGGTCGGGGAAGAAGTGCCCCCCGACGAACACCTTGCACCCGGCCTGGGCGAGCGCAACGACGTTGTCGAAGATCACGTCGAAGGTGCCGCGGCCGTCGCGATAGACGCGCATCCGGTCGTGCGTTTCCTTGTCGCCGTCGAGAGTGACCTTGAAGGCGCCGGGGCCGAAGGAATGCATCTTCCGGGCGAACTCCACGTCGAGCTGGATGCCGTTCGTGGTCATGTCCCAGCGGAACGTGCCGCCTCGGGCCTTCATCGAAGCGGACAGCACCTGCGCGGTGCGCAGGCAGTAGTCCTTGCGCGTGGTGGGCTCGCCGCCGAAGTAATGGACCTGCAGCGTGCGCAGTCCGCGCTCGTCGACCTGGCGCAGGAGCCACTCCAGCGTTGCATCCTCGGTCGGCGCCGACATCTTGGTGAACGACGGGTGCTCCTTCTGGAAGCAATAGTTGCAGGCGAGGTTGCACTGCAGCGTTGGCATCAAGGTCACGTACATCGTGCCGGGGACGCCTTCGCTCGCCTTGTCCAGGTATGCGCGGACCCTGACATCGTCCTCGAGGCGATTGCTTACGAGAAATCCGTCTTCGACCAGCGCGTCCCGCGCTTCGCGCTCGTCCGCCGTCGCCGGCTGATTCCCCGCGGACCACCGAGCGATGGCGCGGAGCGTCGCTTCGTCGATGCCGGCGTAGCGATCCTCGATCACGCTGTAGAGGACGTGCTCGCCCGGCCGAACGTTCTCGTAGGCGACCACGAATCGGGAGAGCTGCATTGCGCGACCCCTACGCAACGGTGGTGCCAGCTCTCTCAGCGTCTCTCCCCCAGAGGAGACGAGCCAGTTTCCGGGCCGGCGGCCAGCGTTCCGGCCGCGCTTCGGGGCTCGGAACCGGGCCTCGACCTGCGCGGTTTCGCGGCGCGGGATCGCGCGGCAACGCCGAAAGAACTCAATCGGTGCGCGCTTCGCCGCGGGGCCAGAGTGCTGGCTGGAGCGGCCAGTTCCCCGGCCCTGAAGGTGGCGCGCGAATTGCTCGCGACGCGATTTCGTGACTCCGCAAAAGCAAAAGATCATCGCGGTGCGCCACCTCCGTGCAGGAGGGCGCTTGATTCCCGTTCACTTCTCCCGGAATGCCGGAGGCTCCGTCGCGGGACGAGCCGTGCTCGGCGCCCAGGATACCCCCATTCTCGACGGGCCCGATCCCGAAGCGGTGCTCGCCGTCCTGCGCGACGTGATCGACGGCCTCTTGATGGCGCGCCGATCCGCGTAGTCGCGGCGACGAGACTACACCTTTCGAAGTCGCCGCGCTGCCGCGCTTCCGAGGATGGCCGCCGCGACCAGCGCGACCGCCAGCAGGATCCATACCGCCGTCCCGTGGACGGCCTCGCCTTGCTCGAGCGCCTCGACGCTGGGCAACAGCGAGCCGGCCCACGAATAGAGGAACGTGCCGGGCGCCATGCCGATCGCCGTTCCCAGCACGAGATCGCGCAGGCGCATGGGCGTCAGCCCCATCACCGCGTTGCTGGGCGTGTAGGGCAACAGCGGCGAGAGCCGGATCAGGGTGACGGTCAGGAAGCCGCCTTCGGCAGCCAGATTCGCCAGCGCCCGCGCTTTCGGCCGCTCGAGCAGCGCCTGCGCGGCCGCCGCGCCGCCCAAGGCGCGGGCAACACTGAACGACGTTGCCGCGCTCGCGACCGCTGCGGTGAGCGAGATGATCGACCCAGCGGGCCCGTAAAGCCAGCCGCAAGCGACGATGAGCGGGATGATCGGCAAGAGCAACAGCGTCATCAGATAAATCGCGCCGAGGGTCGCCACTGCGCCCGGCCACCCCAGCGCGTGGACGAACTTCGCTCCCTCCACGATCCAGCGGAGCAGCGGAAGCTGGCGGACGAGCGCGTAGAGCAGGAACAGGACGGCCAACGCCGCGAGAACGCGCGCCGCCTTGCGCAGCGCCATCAGGTCTTCTTGAACAGCGGGTCTTCGGCGAGCTGCGCGTGCGTTTCCGCCCGCGCCTCTGCCTGGAGTGCCTCCCACTCGCGGCGCTCGGCTTCGTCCATGCGGTCCAGCGCGAAGTTGAGGCGGGCACGCGCCTTGACCGCGCGCGTCCTCGCCTCGTTCGCCTCGCTCTTGCCCTGCGCGAGAAGATCCGCGGCCTGAAGCGGCGGAACCCCTCCGCTGCGTGCACGCTCCTGCTTCTCCGCGGCCGCCTTCTCCGCCGCTTCAGCGGCCGCCAGATCGTGCTGCGATTCCGCAGCGAGACGCTGCGCGGCGGTTCGCAGGCCTGCCACGTCAGCCTGCTTCGTGCGCGCGTCCTGCTGGGCCCGCGCCTGTGCCTCGAGGTGCTGCATCTTCAGGATCAGCTCATCGGCCTCGTCGGGCATCCGACGAGCATACACCTGCTAATCTCGGCCGCGTGCTCTGGATCGTCGGCGCAAGACTCGCGGATCCGGGACCGCAAGCGACGGCCCTTGGAATCGATGGAACGAAGATCGGCGCCCGGGCCGCCCGCGCGCCGCGCGGCGCGAACACGATCGACGCGCGCGGGCTTACCCTGGTTCCCGCTCTCATCGATGCTCATGTGCACTTGAGCGTCGCGGGAGAGCCGGCCTCCGTCGCCCGCGCGCAGGTCAAGGGCGGGGTAGCGGCCGTTCTCGATCTCGGAGCTCCGGAGCGCACGCTGCCGCTCGATCATCCGCCGCTGCGCGTTCGCTTCTCCGGGCCGCTCATGACGGCGCCCGGCGGGTACCCGACGCGATCGTGGGGGAAGAACGGCGAAGGCCTGGAGCTCGCGACCGCCGCCGACGCGCGGGCGGCGGTCCTGCGGCTCTCGCAGCGCGGCGCAAGGTTCATCAAGCTTGCTTTCGATCCGCGATTTCCGTTGCTCGGCCCGGAAGTCGCCCGGGCGGCCGCGGAGGAAGCTCGCCATCTCGGGCTGCGGGTCGCCGCGCATGCGCTCGAAACGGAGTCGGTGCGGCTCGCTCTGGACGCGGGCGCGGACGTCCTCGCGCACACGCCGCGCGATCCGTTGCCACGGGACCTTCTCGGGCGTCTCCAAGGCAAGTGGGTGATCTCGACGCTCCGCGCCTTCGCCGTCGACCCCGCCCGGCTGCGCGCGTTGGCGGATGCCGGGACGCGGATCGCCTACGGCACCGACCTCGGCAACGAGAACACGGCGCCGGGCATCGATGCGGGCGAAATGGCGCTCATTGCCGAAGCCGGCGTCGATCCGCTCGCCGCAGCCACCTCGGCGGCAGCTACCCTGCTCGGATTTGGCGATCTCGGCAGCCTCGCCGTCGGAGCGCGGGCAAGCGTTCTCGCCGTCCGTTCTCTCGCCCCCGAGTCTCTCGCTACGCCCGAATGGGTGATGATCGACGGTAAGATGACGGCATGAAAGTTTCCCTTCAGGCCCGTCTGGCAAATCCTGGCGTCGCTCGCGCACGCGTATCGGCGCCTCGAGGTCGGGAACGAAGCAGCGTTCGAGGTGGTGGAACCGGAGGACCCGCAACCGTTCCTGCGCTTCCTCGGCGACAGCATCGCCGCGCACGGACCCGATCTGCTCGGCGAAGCGGTCGCGCGATACCGCCGTTTCATCCACGTCATCGATCCCGCGCCGCTGCTCGACTCGAACCGGCTGAGGGCCGCCCTGCGAGACTGGCAGCCCGCTCTCGCCCGCTGGATCCCGCCTGCGGAAGCCGCCCTGCGGCCGCTCGCAACACGCTGGCTTGCGCACCGCTTCTCGCTTCCGATGTTGAAAGGCCGCGGCGAGCTACGCGAGAGCTGCGTCGGAATCGTCCATCTTTACGCCGCGTCCCTGAGATACGCCGGCGCGTTCGCGGAGACGTTGCAGCGTCCGCTCGAACGCGCGCTCTACAAGGTCGCCATCGGCAGCGCCGAGTTCTTCTACCGATCGCTACATTTGCCGCGCGAGGTGTTGCCCTGGTTCGCCGCCGCGCGCTGAATCAGGCCGGCTGGAGCCTGAACAGCGTGATCTCCGCGGGCGCGAAGACGCGCATCGGGGGGCCCCAGAACCCGGTGCCGCGACTGACGTAGAGCTGCGAATCCCCGCGGCGGTGCAGTCCCGCGAGATATGGCTGCGCCAGCGCGACCAGCCAGGAGAACGGCCAGATCTGTCCGCCGTGCGTATGACCCGACAGCGTCAGCGGCACGCCGCGCCTCGCCGCCTCGGCGAACTGGCGCGGCTGATGCGCGAGCAGCACCAGCGCGCGGGAGGGATCGCGGCCTTCCAGCGCTGTCGACAGATCGGGATTTCCGGTGGGGTCCTCGATCCCGGCGAGCTCGAGTCCCGGCGCCACTTCGACGCGCTCGTTCCTCAGGGGGCGGACGCCGAGCTTCGGCAGGTGCGAGTACCACTCCTCCACTCCCGAGTAGTACTCGTGGTTGCCGGTGACGAAGTACACACCGCGGCGCGCCTCGATCCTCGCCAGCGGAGCGACGTGGTCGCGCAGCTCGTGGACCCGCCCATCGACGAGGTCGCCGGTGATCGCCACCAGATCCGGAGCGAGGCCGCGGATCCGCTCGACGATGTGCGCCACCCAGTCCCTGCGGAGCAAGGGGCCGACGTGCACGTCGGAAATCTGTACCATGCGGAAGCCGGCGAGCTCCGGCGGCAGTCCCCGCAGCTTCACGTCCAGCTCCTTGATTTCCACGCCGGCAAGCGCGCTGCGCAGTCCCGCCGCGGAAAGGCCAGCCACCACACCGCCCACTCCCGCCGCCAGCGTACGCGCGAGAAGCACGCGGCGGGCGGGATCGGCGTCAGTGGGTGACCGCACCCGCGCGATCGCGAACGCCACCAGGCGTCCGAAATCGGCGATCCCGAGAAAGGCGACCAGCAGGAACCCGACCCCCATCCAGATGAATGCGAGCCAGATGGCCGGCCGCACCATGGACGATCCGAGCAGCCGCGCCGCGATCACCGTCGCGGGCATCATGACGCCGAGCGCGACGATGGCGACGGTGAGCGCGCGCGCCCACGCCTGCGGGAGATGCGGGTCGCGGACGAGGCGAACCCAGATGTAGTAGTGCATTCCGCCGGCCAGGGTGAGCGCGACGAGCAGGAAGATGAGGAAGGGAAGCAGGCGCGCCACGGAAACAGGATGCCCGATCTCAGGTTTCGGTGCTCAAGAGAGCTGCCAGCCGCTCCGCTTCGAGCCGTACGCGCAAGGCCTTTTCCTGGATCACGATCACGGTCCCGGCTGGCGCTCCTTTCGCCTTGCGCACGTGCTTGCAGCGAGTCCAGGCGACCTCGACCCGGTCCTCTCCGCGCCCCGCGGAAAAATGTGCCGCGAGCAACGCCGCATCGCCCAGCGTTCGCGCATCTGGTGAATCGCCGGCACCGGGAACGACCACGTGCGCGCCTTGCAGGCCTCGCGCGTGAAGCCAGAGATCGTTCCCTCGCGCGACGCGAAAGGTCAGCGCATCGTTGTCGCGGGCGCTGCGGCCGACGAGAATCGGCGCGCCCGCCTGCGAAATGAACTTCCGGTACGGCAGCCGCGGGGCGGCGCGGCCGCGCAGTGAGCGCGGCGGGGCTTCGGGAAGCTCCGCCTCCACGGCGGCGAGCTCGTCCGCGGATTGCGCCGTTTCAGCGCGGGCGAGGAGCGCCTGCGTGCGCGAAAGCTCTGCCTGCACTTGCTCGCGGCGCGTGGCGATGCGCTCCGCCGCCGTTCGGTACCGCTTCGCGCGCCGCAGCCACCTCGCCGCGTTCTCGGCAGGACTCAGCGAAGGATCGAGGGCGATCACGACTTCCATCGGCCGACCTTCCTCGTCGAGCCGCGACCAGTCCGGCACGCGCGCCTCGCGACTTCCGCGAGCGAGGCGGGAGGCCAGCGGCAAGAGCAGCTCTGCGCGCGCCCGCTCTTCACCGGCGCGCGCCGCGCGCGCTGCATCCTCCTCCACGGCGGCCGCCGTGCGGCCCAGCTTCCGGACACGGGTCCGCAGACGCGCGACCAATTCCTTGCGCCGCGCGGCGACGCCGGCCTGCTCCTCCGCTGCCAGGGCCTCGCGGACCTTGCGATCGCGCGAGGTCAGCGGCTGCGCGTCGCCGAGCGGGATCTCGTCGGCGCCGGGATATGCGCTTCCCGGCCGGCGCGAGGCGCCCGATGACGCCCAGAGAATCTTCCCGCTCGCGGTCTCGACGCAAAGGAGGGCCTCCTCGGCGATGAGAACGCGCTCCCCGAACTCCAGGCGCGGCGAGGCGACGCGGCGATCGCGCGGCACGACCAGCGCCGCGCCGGACAGCCGCGTGCCTTCCAGCGCGTTCCGCAGCGTCGCCTGCGACCGCGGCGCGCTGTCCGGCGCCGTCGGCCGTTCGGGCACGAGCGCTGCGAATCGCAGTCGCGCATCGATCACGGCGAGGGCGCTGCGGCCGGGGAGGCGGAGCTGCAGGACGCAGAGTCGCGGCGAGGGCAGCCAGAGCCTCTGCAGCGACGCGCCCACCAGAGCGCGCAGCTCGAGGAGCAGCCGCTTCCGATCTTCGTCGTCGATGGTGGGGGGCACTGCAGGACTTCCAACTTCGGGATTCGCGGGCGGCCTCGCCGGGTACGGGAGGCCGCCCGGATACGTCCGGGCTACCTCTTGCGCGAGCTCTTCCGCTTCGTCGTCCGCTTCGCGCCCTTCTTCGAACCCTTCTTCGAACCCTTCTTTCTGGCCATCGGTCCTCCTCCCATCCCAATGTGTCGCTCCCCGGCGGAGCTTGGGCGGCACGATACAGACGCCGATCCGAAGCGTCAAACATCCGACCGGCTTGAAGCAGGGCGGCTGCGGTCGCTAGAGTGCTTCGCAGCCATGCGGCAGCTCTCCCTCTTCCTCAGCGAGACCGCTCCCCGCTCCGAACCCCGCGTTGCCGTCGCCCTCGAAGCAGGGCCGCGCCCGCCGGGGATCCATCTCGTTCCTCACGGCGCGAGCCTCGTCCTCGCATCGCGCCTCTCTTCTCTCTTGCGCGAGCCCGTCGAAGTGGAGCTGACCGACAACGCGTGGACCATGGTCAGCTACCGGCGTGTCGAGGGCCGGCTGCGGTTTCGCCTCCATCACATGTTCGCCGCCGCGCACGAGCCGGTGATGCGCGCTCTCGCAGGCTTCACCGGCCGCAACCGCCGGACGCACGGCCGCGCCATCGACGAATACGTCCGCCAGAACCGCGAGTTGATCCGGCCGCTGGAGCCGCGCCCGGAGGTGCCGCTTTCCGCGCACGGCCGCGTTCACGATCTCGCCGAGATCTACGTGGCCCTCAACGAGCGCCATTTCGCGGAGTCCGTCCGCGCCCGCATCGGCTGGGGCCGGCGCAGTCCCGGTGGGCGGCGCCGCTCGATCAAGATGGGCGTCTACTTCCACGATCAGAAGGTGATCCGGATCCACCCGGCGCTCGACGACCTGCGCGTTCCGCGCTACTTCGTGGAGATGGTCGTCTTCCACGAGATGCTCCATCAGGTCCACCCGCCGGCGATGGACGACGCCGGGCGCCGCATCGTGCACGGCGCGGAGTTCCGCGTCGCCGAACGTCGCTTCCCCGGCTATCTGCGCGCGCGTGCCTGGGAGAAGGCCCACCTGCATCTGTTGCTGCGGCAACGCTAGCCGCTGGCGCAGCGGAGCTGCGCCTTTGCGGCTATGGCTCGAGGCTGTACCGGTGAGGAGATGCGTTCCAGGTTCGTGGCCTTCGTCCGCGCGTCCCCCGTCCTCTTGGTGCTCGCGGCCTGCGCGACGCCGTACGAACCCTTCGAGGGGCATCCCGTCCTCGCGGCGATCCAGTTCCGGGGCAACCAGAGCATTTCCGGCGGCGAGCTGCTCGACCACATCGCGACCGCGCCGACGAGCGGCTTTTTGTTCTTCAGCAAGACCGCGCGCTACTACGACGCCGATCTGTTCGCCCTCGATCTGAAGCGGGTCGAGCGCTGGTACAACCAGAAAGGCTTCTACGAGGCTAAGGTCAAGGACGTCCAGGAGCTTCGCGACGACAAAGGTCGCGTCACCGTGGTGGTCACCATCGAGGAAGGTCGCCGCGCCGTCGTCCGCAAGATGGATTTCGAAGGCCTGGAAAGCCTGTCGCACGACGAGGTCTCCGACGTGGGCGATGCCATTCCCATCCATCCGGGTGACGGCTTCGACGAGGACGTCTACGAGAAGGCCAAGGAGGTGCTCATCCAGCAGCTCCGCAACCGGGGCTTCGCGCGCGCGCAGGTGCGCGGGCGCGTCGAGGTGGCCCCCGAGCAAGGCAGCGCCCACATCGTCTTCCAGGTCGATCCGGGGCAGCGCTACACCTTCGGCGACGTCAAGGTGACCGGGAACCAACGCGTGCCGTCGGACGCAATCACGCACGCCACCGGGATCGATCGCGGCGACCAATACAATCCGCAGGCCATCGCGCTCGCGCAACAGCACGTCTACAACCTGGGCGTCTTCTCTGGCGTGCGCGTCGCCGCAGAGCCGGCGCACGATAAACCGGTTGCCGCGGTGCGGGTGAACGTGCGCGAGGCTCCCGTTCGCACGCTGCAGCTCGGCCTCGGCGGCTCCGCGGAACAAGGGCGCTGGGAGCTTCCGCGCCTCCATGCGGAATACACGCACCGTTCGCTCTTTGGCGGCCTGCGGCGGCTGGAGTTGGCCAGCACCATTGGATATGCCTTCGTTCCGAACCCGTTTCCGGGCCAGTACGACCCGAGCCATTCCGGCATCACCACGGTGACCAGCGCCCAGGTGACGAACCCGAACGTGTTCGTTCCCGGTCTCGACTGGGTGGTGCGCGGCGAGTTCGGACGCGAGGTCCAGGCCGGGTTCTCGTACGACGACGTCGCCGCGCGCGCGGGATTGCTGTACCGCCGTGGCCCGCACACCGTCGGCCTGTCGCTGAATTTTCTCCGCTACTTCAACGTCGACCTGCGCGGCGCCAACCTTCCGACACTCGCGCAGACGGGCGCGCAGTTCGTCGCTGGTTGCCCGCGCGCTTGCACACTGACGTACCCCGAGCTGCGATACACCTACGACGGGAGGGACAACCTCATCGAGCCGACGCAAGGGTTCTTCGGAAGCGTCAGCCTCCAGCAAACGCTCAAGCCCGGATCGTTCAGCTACTTCCGAGTCAACCCGGACGTCCGCGGGTACGCTTCCCTCGGTCGCTACGCCGTTCTCGCAGTCCGCGCCCTGTACGGTGGCATGTTCACCGAGACGCAAGCGACGACCCCATTCACCCAGAGGTTCTTCTTCGGCGGCCAGAACGAGCAGCGCGGTTACAGTGCGCTCCAGCAGGGTCCGAAGCTCGGCGCCACTCCTTGCGATCCGCGGCTAATGGGGACCCCTGGATGCACGCAGCCGTATGCCACCGAAGCGATCCCCATCGGTGGAAAGGCGGCGGCGCTGGTTTCGGCGGAGATTCGCATTCACGCCGACTTCATCCTCAACCATCTCAGCGTGGTTCCGTTCGTCGACGCCAGCAGCATCGGTGACGATCCCAAGCGACCCCTCGCAGGCGGGCTCGAAGTCGCTCCCGGGCTTGGGCTCCGCTATCTGACGCCGTTCGGCCCCATCCGGCTCGACGTTGCATATCTGGCGCGCGCGAAAGACGTCTTCGCCACGGGTGGGGCGGCCACGGATCCGACGGGCGCGCAAGTCACGATGCCGGACACGCTGGTGTCGGCGTACTGCCGGGGCACGGTAGCGGGGTGCATCCACGTGCCGCGGCTCGCCTTTCACGTGACGCTGGGCGAAGCTTTTTAACTCCGTCGACGAGTGCGTTGTCGCAAGGACGCTTGGAACAGCCGTTCCAGGTGCGCTCGGACGTTTGTGTGGCAAGAATCCTGAACGGTGGGATCCGAGCAGTTGCCAGAACCGACGTACGAACCTCCGCGGCCTTCGCCGCGGCGCCGGGACGACCTCGCTCCGCGGCGACGCAAGATCCCTTGGATCCTGCGGAATGTTGCGCTCGGGCTGCTTGGCGTCCTCGTGCTGGCGATCGTGGTAGCGCTCGTCTGGCTGCACACCGGCAGCGGTGCCGAGAAGCTGGGGCGGTACGTCACGGAAGAGGCGCGCAACGCCATCGAAGGCGATCTGCGCGTCGGCGCCATCCACGTCGGTGGCTTCCTGCACATCTGCGTGGACGGCGTGGACCTGCGCGATCCGGAAGGCCACCGCGTACTCAGCGCCGACCGCGCTTGCGTCCGAATCAAGCCGCTCGCCTTGAAGGCGCATCGGATTGTCCTCACGGAGGCGCAGCTCGAGCGGCCGTGGATCGAGATCGCAAAGGCCCCGGGCAGCGCGGAGACGACGCTGCAGCGCGCGATCAAGCCACGCAAGCCACCGCAGCCGGGCGGCGGCCCGTTCGAGTGGACCATCGACGTCGGCAACCTCGAGCTTCGCGGCGGCTCCATCACGGTACGCCCCGAGCTTGGCGCCGACGCCACGTTGGCGCTGCGCGATCTCAACGTCGGAGAGACGCACGCGCACTATTCGGCGGACGCGGCCGCCGCCGTGCTCAACGTTTCGGCGCAGCTATCGGCGCCGGGAGAAGCGCCGGTCGCGTTGAACCTCGACGCAAGGCTTGACGGCACCGCGGCGACGGGGACGGTCGGGCTGAATTCGCTGCGGGTGAAGCTCGGTGAGAGCGGCTTTTTGGCGAGCGGGTCCTGGAACCTTGGCCAGCAGGCAGGGGAGATCCGTTTGCGCGAGATCGCCGTGCGTCCGCAGGACGTCCACGCGATCGCCCCGGATGCGCCGCTTGCGGGCGCGATCCGCGGGGAGGCGAACCTCAAGTCCGACGGCAAGACGGCCGGCGCGGAAGCGAAGCTCGTTGCCGGCGGCGGGAAGATCGACCTGAAGCTGACTGCCACCGTCGAGAAGAGCCCGGTCTGGGACGTCCAGGTGTCGCTCGATCGCATCGATCCGGGTGCCGTGTCCGCCCGCGCTCCGAAGGGCGAAGTGACCGGGCGCCTTTCACTGCATGGAAAAGGAACGCCGCGCTTCGACGAGCACGGGGTCGTCGGACAGCTGGAAGGCGCGCTGCACATCGGCCCCGCCCGGCTGGATCGGGTAGGTCCGGTCGTGGTGGACATGAAGGCGACCCTGCTGCGCCGATACGCGATCGTGCGAGCATTCACGGCCACGGCGTTCGGGCTCGAGGTGAAGGCGCACGGAGCCGCCGCGTACGACGAGCTGTCGCTCGATCTCGACATCCGCGCCGCGGATCTGGCGCACGTCGGACGGGCCATCGGAGCCACGCTACGCAAGCCATCGCTCCCGATCGCCGGCTCCGCGCATCTGGTCTCGCGTGTGACCGGTTCGCCGCGTTCGCCCGACGCCACGGTGCGTTTGCGCGCGCCGCGGCTGCGGTGGGCCGGAACGATCGACGCGGACGGACTCGCTGTCGACGGCAACCTGCGCGGGCCGCTCCAGCGGCCGGACGGCTCGCTGCGACTCGTCGCCCGGAGGTTCTCGGCAAGCGCGATCGATCTCGGGGCGCCGCACGTCGACATGACGCTGCAATGGCCGCTGGCGCACGTGCGCATCGATGCCGGAGTCGCCGACGGCGCGGTCCAGCTCGCCGGGGACGCGAAGATCGACGACGACAAGGACGGCTTGAGCCTCTCCAACTTCCTCGTCGCCTATCCGGGAAACACGCTGCGCCTCGCGCACGACGCGAGCGTCCACTTCCGCGACGCGCTCGTGCTCGAGCCCATCGAGCTCGTCGGCGAGCACGGAAGCATCCGCCTCCAGGCGCAGGTGCAGCCGCCGCCGGGACGGATTGACGCGGCCCTCGTGGTCACCAGGTTCGAGCTGGACCGCCTTCCCCGGTTCGCAATGCCGAAGGACCTCGGGCTGCACGGCGTGCTCGACGCCAACGCGGTCGTCCAGGGACCGCGTGCCCGGCCCGACGTCGACGTGCGCGTGGAGCTGCGGGGAGCGGGGGCGCGTCCCGCAGGCGATCTGTCCCTCGACGCGCAGACGCACGCTCACGTCCGCGCCGGCGTGCTGCAGACGGAGGGCTGGCTGGCAGGAGGCGGCCTCGTCCGGCTCGATTTTCAGGGCGAGCTTCCGGTGCAGGCCATCGCCACGCAGCCTGCCACCGCGCCCGTCCGCTTCGACGTCCGTCTCGCCAGGCTGGACCTCGCGCGGCTTGCGGAGACGGCGAAGATCGATTCCCTCCAGCGCCAGCATGTCAGGGGCATCATCGATGCGCGGATCGTCGCCGTCGGCACCCTGGCGGCTCCGCGGGCCACGGTTTCCCTCGAAGCGAGCGATTTCGGGACCGAGAAGATCCAGCAGGTGGACGCGCACCTGGGCCTTCTGGTCGAGAAAGGCACCGCCGCGCTCGACGGCGCCGTCCTCCTCGGCGGAGATCCGGCGCTCGCGGTCACCGCGCAGGCGCCGTTCGATCTGATCCGCGCCCTTCGCGATCGTGGCTATCTGCGCGGCGCGCTGCAGCGGCCGGTAAAGGGCGATCTGGCGGTGACGAAGCTTCCATTGGACCGGCTCGCGCGATCCGGCCTGCTCCCGGCGGGCAGCAGCGGAACCGTGAGCCTGTCGGCGCGCCTCACCGGCACCGTCGTCGACCCGATCGTCGAGCTGAACACGGCTGGCGAGGACGTGACCGTCGGCCGCCTCCATCGTCTCGCTTTCCAGGGCACCCTGGGCATCGGAGAGAAGCTGAAGGCGACCGTCGGCGCGCAGTCGCAGGGAGACGTGGTTGCGCGGATGGATGCTTCGGCGTCCGTGTCCGGGGCGGAGTTGGTGGAGCTGCTCGAGCGCCGTAACGATCGCCAGGCCATCGCTCCGCTGCTCGACCGGGCCCTCTCGTTCAATCTGGAGATTCCCGGCCTCCCGATCGCGCGCGCTTCGCAACTCGCCGGCCGCAGCGCTGTCGCCGAAGGGCGGCTCGCGGGGCGCGTCGCGCTCTCGGGAACTCCAGCGCGGCCGCAGGTCAACGGTCAGCTCACGCTGCGCGATCTGACCGCGCAGCAGAACAAGCTCGGCGCAGCCGACCTCTACCTCGAAGGCAACTCGGGCGGCGCCCTGCTGCACGTCGGCATCGATCCCCCGGGTGGCGGACGGTTCCTCGGCCATGTGAAGCTCGACGCGGACCTGGGAGGGCGCACCCTGCTCGCGCGCGGCGCGGCGCCGGCCCTCGAGGGCCGCATCTCGGGCGACGTCAGCTCGCGCCAGCTCGATCTCGCGTTCCTCTCCGGCCTCATCCCAAGGCTCCGGCGCGCCGGCGGCACGCTCGACGGGGTGGTGAAGATGGGAGGCACGCTGTCCAAACCGGTCGCCGAGGGCGACGCCCACCTGCGGCGCGGCATGTTCGACGTCGTGGGGCAGGGCGTCTACGAAGACGTGGGGCTCGACGCCAAGTTCTCTCCCAAGGAAGCACTCGTCGATCGGATCACCGGCACGGTCGGCACCGGCACGTTCAGCGCGATCCTCGTGGCCTCCCGGCGTCCGCTGCCTTCTGCCCCGAATGCGGACCGGATCGAATTCACCGGCGAGGTCCACCTCGGCGACTCGGAGTCGGTACGTGACCGGAAGGTCCCCGGCACCGACCGTTCGCTCTCCGCAGGAGCGGTCCCCGTGCGCCAGGCCGGCGAGCAGCGCGCCGACATCTCCGGCGAGCTGGACATCTTCGGTGACTACACCGACGACATCCTCACCCTGAATGCCCGGATTCCCGATGCCCGGATCGTGATCAAACAGCTACCCGACAAGAAGCTGCCGCGGTTGAAGGAGAACCCCGACGTCATCCTCGTGCATCCCGGCGAGCGGCCGCACCCGCCGGGACGCGAACCCGAAGACGTCGAGGCGGAGGCGGAAGCGCGCAGCAAGGCCACCTTCCGCATGAATGCGCATCTCGATCTCGACCATCTCTACGTGAAGGCGGCGGACTTCGAGTTTCCCGTCCAGAGCAAGATGAACTTCGTCTACGACGCCCGCCACCAGGAGGGCCCGACGGCGGACGGCACCATCCACGTGCCCCAGGGCTCGTTCACTGCGCTGGGGCGCCGCTTCATCATCGACGACGCGAAGATCATCGAGACGGGCGGCGACCTGTCGGATCCGGAGCTGGAGATCAAGGCGCTGTACGACAACCCGCAGGCAAAGGTCACCATCACCGTCACCGGCACCGCCAAGGATCCGCAGCTGGACATGAGCTCGAACCCGGCGATGGATCAGGACCAGATCGCCTTCTTCCTCGCCACCGGCAGGATCCAGGGCCGCGCCACGCAACAGGGCGGCGGCGTCGATCTCTCCGGCGCCGCGACCAGCGTGGTGGGAGGGCTTCTCTTCGGCCAGGTGCGCAAGGAGCTCGCCGATGTCCTCCCGGTCGACGTGATCACCATCGATACCAGCGCGCAGGGTGTATCGGGCGCCAGCGTCGGCAAGTACATCGGCGACCGCGTCTTCATCGGGTACCGGCAGCGCTTCACCGAGACCCCTTACGAGAACAACATCGAAGGACATCTCGAGTACGAGATCAGCCGCGCCGTCTCCGCGGAAGTCACGTACGGAGATCGCACCAGCAACTTCTCGGTGCTGTATACCAAGGAGTTCTGATCGCTCAGCGGTGGCGGACGCGAATCGTCCAGCCCAGCTTGAAGAGTCCCTTCAGCACGCGCGGCACCCGCCGCAAGAGATGCGTCGAAGGCGGCCGCTTCTCTTGCAGCGCGATGGGGATCTCCCGCACGTCGCGGCCCATCCGCTGCGCGCGAATGACGAACTCGCTCGCGAACAGGTCGCGGTCGACGACGCAGGCCCGCGCCACGTCGACGAGGCGCTCGCGCTTGAAGGCCTTGAGCCCGTGCGTATCGGTGCCGCGAAATCCGGTGACGACCCGCAAGAGCAGGGTGATGGTGCGCGTGGCCAGCCGGCGCACCAGCGGTCTACCGTCGTTCGCGCCTTTCATCGCCTTGGACCCGACGACCATGTCGGCGCCCTGCTCGAGGATCGGGAGCGCGCGTTGGTAGAACTCCACGTCGCAGAGATCGATCTCGTCGCAGATCACCACCTCGCCGCGCGCCTGCAGGATCCCGATCTTCAGCGCACGCCCGTAGTTGGCGTCGTCTTCGTGCAGCCAGCGCGTCCGCGGAAGCTGCGCCGGCAACGCCTCGAGGATCTGCAGCGTGCCGTCGCGCGAGCCGTTCTCGGAGAGGATCAGCTCGTACTCCCAGCGGAGCGCGTCGAGCTTGCGGCAGAGCTCGGCGGCGGCTTCCCGCACGATGCTCGCCTCGTTGTAGACGGGGATGACGATCGAAATCATGCGAGATTGCGCGCGGCGTCGCGGCCGGAGAGGAGGGCATCCTCCATCGAGCTGTACTCCCACTTCCCGTAACGGCCTGCCAGCTCGACGCCGTGCTGCTCGAAGTGGCCCTGCACGGTAGCGCGCGCCTGCGCGTGATGACGATCGAAGAGCACGTAGGCCGTCGGAATCGTCCGCGCGCGCGAGAGCACGACCTGGTCGCGCTGGACGAGTCCGCAGCGCGAGAGCGCTTCGATCGCCTGCTCGATGAGCCGGGCGGTGTCCGGGGCGCCGCGATGAGCGAACTCGACGGCAAAGCTGCGAAAGCCCGCAGGGGCGAGCGCCGGGTTGACCTGCGAGGGCGAGCCGATCCGGTAGAAGGCGAATTCCTTCCCGGGAAAGTACGCCCAGTGGAAGCGCTCGCCGCCGCAATCGCGCGCGCCGACCTCCACCACCGTCACGGAGACGGCGCGCAGGCGGGATGCTGCTTCCCGCACGGGAGGTGGCGCTTCGGCGAGCAGGCGGACGCAGACGGGCAGGGGCGCCGTCAGCACCAGGGCGTCATACGCGAGCTCCTCGCCGGAGGCGAGCCGCACGCGGCGCCCGGCCAGATCGAGCTGCTGTACGCGCGCGGCGAGCCGGACGTCCGCGCGCAGCTCCGCGGCGATCGCGCGAGGCAGCGCCTCGATTCCGCCCTGCCGCGGATACCAGAACGAGGCGTTGTATCCCACGTCTTCCGGGGCCGGTCCCGCAGCTCCGTTCACCACCTCCTCGAGCGACGGCCTGGGGATGAACCGGCCTCCCCATTCCGGCGAGAGCTCCTCGCACGGCACGGTGTAGAGCTTTTCGTTGTAGGGAAACATGAAGTGGCGCGCGAACCCCTCGCCGAGATGCCGGAGGATGTACTCCGCCGCATTCTTCAGAGGGCGCGCACGGAGCGCCTCGCCGCCGGGGCCGAGCGTGGCGTCGATGAAACCGAGCACGCAGTCGGAGATCGTCCGCGACGGCAGACCGTGCAGATGGAACTGGTAAGGAAACGTGGTCCAAACGCCTTCACTGTAGATCCGCGCGCGCCGCTGCACGTCGAGCAGGTTTCCGCGCAGCCAGCGCCCGGCGATCAGATCGCGCATCTCCGGATCGCGCGCGTGCAGCCAGTGGCCGGTCCAATCGAACGAGAAGCCTTCGATCACTTCGGTGCGGCAGAGCCCGCCCACCCGGTCTTCGGCCTCGAGCAGCGTGCACGCGCTGCCGAGCTCCCGCGCGCACGCGAGGCCGGCGAGGCCGCCGCCGATCACGATGGCTCTCCCACCCCGGCGCATAAGCACCCGCCTGTACCATGAAAGTCCCGCCGTTTCGTTGGCGACGCAGCAGGCCGATGCTAGCGTGACTTCGGGGCGACGCCGCGTGAAGATCTCCTGTCCAAACTGCGCCGCGGCGTACGAGCTGGACGATTCGCGCGTGCCGCCGGCCGGCCTCTCCATCAAGTGCCCGAAGTGCAAGAATCCCTTCACCGTGCACCGCCCGAAAGGCGATGCACCGAAGAGCGCGGCCAAGCCTGCTGCGCCCCAGCCCGCAGCGAAGCCCGCGGCACCGAAAGCGACACCGAAAGCGACTCCGCCGCGACCCGCCATGGGCGGCAAATCGCCAGGCAGCGGAGCGGTGCCGCTGCCGGGATTTGGCGATGCGCCGGAGCCGGACTCGTCGTCCGGCCTGCCCGATCTGGATCCTCCCGTCGCACCCGGCGCCGTTGCCCTTCCGGGCCTCGAGGGAGGAGAAGCATCGGGCCGCACGGCGATGGATTTCCGTCCGCCGCTGCGCCGGTCGAATCCTGCGCCCGACGGCGATGCAGTGCCGCTGCCCGGATTCGACGACGCGGCCGTGCCACCGCCGCCCCCTCCTCCGGACGACCCGTTCGCCGCCATCGATGCCGGAACCCCGGCGCCCCCCGCTCCGCCGCTGGAAGCGGCCCCGCCGCCGGACGACGACGAGTTTGCCGTCGAGCCGCAGCGCAGGGACGAGTTCGCCGTCGAGCCGCGCACGCTGCAGACGGCGCCGAAGGCGAACGAAGAGCCGATGAACTTCGACTTCGTCGACAATGCGCCCAAGACCGGCGCGCCGCCCGACATGCTCGATTTCGTCGAGGACGCGCCAAAAGACCCCGACACGAAGAAGAGGCCGCCTCCCCCGATGATCGGCAAGTCCGCCGACGCTGCCGAGGAACCGACGCTCGGTCTTGGAGAGGAGGTTGCCGCCGCTCCCCCGCTCTCGAAGAAGGAGGAGAACGAGCGCAAGTGGAGGGAGCGGAAGGAAAAGGCCGCGCGAGATCGGGAGGAGCGCGAGCGGCGCAAGCAGGAGCGCGGACCGAGCGCGCTGCGTTCGCTCTTCCGGCCTGGCCCGTTGATCGCGCTCGTGCTCGTCGCCGGGCTCGGCGCGGCCGGCGTCTTCGGGTATCGCGAACGGAAGAACCCAGCGGTCCTGGATTTGGTGAACGAGTTCCTTCCCTCCAAGAAGGCGGCGACCGCGACGGAAACCAAGGTGATCGAGCAAGGCCTCGCGAAGCTGAACCGCGGCGACTTCGCCGGCTCGCGCGAGGCGGTCGCCGCGGCGGCCGAGCTCATCGCTGCCGTTCCGGACGACGAGGAAGTGATGGCGTTTTTCGTGCTGGCCGCCTCCGAGCTGAAGATCGAGTACGGCCAGGTCGGAGCCGACTGGGATCAGGCGAAGCGGATCGTGGAGAAGATAAAGAAGACGCGGCCTATCCAGAATCGCGCCCGCGGCGCGTTCGCGCTGGCGAGCAACGATCTGCCCAAGGCGAAGCAATTTCTCGCCGCCCTCGGCGACGCGCCGAACGCCGACCTGGAATCGACGTGGCTCTACGCCGTCGCGCTGATCAACGGGAACGAGTTCGGTCGCGCGGCGCAGGTCATCGACAACGCGTTCAAGCGCGGCTCCTCGACCCGCCTGCTGCTGCTGCGCGCAGCGGTCGCGCGCGACCGGGGCCAGCTTCCGGAAGCGGCCGAGTTCTACGACCGGGCGCTCAAGGCCGCTCCGGACAACGCCAGGGCGATGGTCGAGCTCGCCTCGGTGCGGCTGCGGCAGAACGACACCAAGGGAGCCGGCGAGATGCTGGCCAAGGCCCTCGACACCGACGGCCGCAAGACGCTCGACGCCGCGGAAGAGGCACGCGCGAACATGCTCCGCGGAAGCCTCGCCACCGCTTCCCACGATCTGAGGGGCGCGGAAGCGGCGTACGAAAGAGCGGTGTCACTCGACCCGAACTCCCCGCGCGTCCACGAGGCATACGGCGAGTTCCGCCTGCAGCGGCTGGAGTGGGACAAGGCGGCGCGACACTTCGAGGCAGCCATCCAGAACGGAGGCTCGGCGGTCGCGTATGGAGGAGCGGCGCGTGCATACCTCGGGCAGAACCGGCTGCTCGAGGCCGACAAGGCCATCAACGAGGCGGCAACGCGCGATTCGGGGAATGCCCGCTATCTCTACCTCCAGGGTCGCGTTGCCGACGCCATCGGCAAGGCGGAAGAGGCGTACCGCAAGTACGAGGCCGCGCTGAAGGCCAAGCCCGATCTGGTGGAGGCCCTGGCGGCGGAGGGCCTGGTGTGGGTGTCACGCAACGACAAGGCCCGCGCGCAGGAACGGCTCGACGTGGCTCTCAAGGTGCCCACCGATTCGCTGACGGCGGTGGAGGATGAAGCCATCGGTGATCTTGCCCTGTCGATGGGCCACCGGGACAAGGCGCGCGACGCGTTTGCGCGTGCGCTGCAGAAGGATCCCAACGACCCGATCGCGCATGCGGGCATGGGCAAGGCTTTGGCGGCGCAAGGCGATCTCGCCGCGGCCCGCAAGCAGATGGAGATGGCGCTCACCCAGCTCGAAACCGACGCGGCGCTGCAGTACGAGTACGGCTCGCTGCTCCGCCGCATGGGACAGTCGGACGGGGCGCTGCAGTCGTTCCGCAAGGCCGTGAAGCTGGACTCCAAGGAGGCGCTCTATCGCACGCGTCTCGGCGGCATCTTGGTCGAGAGAGGCGATCTGGAGGAGGCCGAGGCGCAGCTCCGGCAGGCCGTGGCGATGAACGACCGCCTCCCCGAAGCGCTCTATTTCCTCGGTCGCGCGCTCGCCGGCCGCAAGAACCTGGGGGAGGCGCAGGATCTGGTGAAGAAGGCGGTCGAGATCGAGCCAGACAACCCGGAGTTCCTCTACCACCTCGGCCTCATCTACGAGAGGGGCCTGCAGGTCCGCGACGCGATCGACGCCTACACCCGCGCCCTCGACAAGGGCAGCAAGAACGCCGACACCTACGAGCACCTGGGCGTGAATCTCATGATCGAGAACCGGTTCCGCGATGCGGTCAACTCCTTCCGCAAGGCGGCCGAGCTGGATCCGAAGCGCCCGCGCCTCTGGGCGCTGGTCGGCGACGCCGAACAGCAGTCGGGCGACATCGACAGCGCCATCCGCGATTTCCAGCGGGCGCTCGCGCAGGATCCGAACCTGCCTTCGGTGTGGACGAAGCTCGGCATCGCCTACAAGGACAAGGACTGCCGGGGCTGCCGGACGAAGGCCGTCGATGCCCTGCAGCGCGCAACGCGCGTCGATCCCGGCGATGCGCTCGCGCACCACGAGCTCGGGTACATGTTCAAGGACGACGGCCGCCGCCGGGAAGCGGTCGCGGAGTTCCGCCGGTACCTCGATCTCCGTCCCGACGCCGGCGACCTGTCGACCGTGCAGGACGACATCTATTACCTGCAGGAGGAATCGCGGCGCACGCCGTGATCTGGTCGGTCTCCGTCGATCTGGACGGGCTCGGCTGCTACGCCGCCATCCACGGTCTGCCGCTGCGCCTCGACGAGCGGGCGCAGCGCGCCGTCCCGGCCGTCGGCGTCCAGCGCTTCTGCGAGCTGTTCGCCGCGGCGGGAGTGCGCGCCACGTTCTTCGTCATCGGCCGGGAGGCGGCAATCGCACCTGGGGCGCTGAAGGCCGCGGCTGCGGCGGGACACGAGATCGGCTCGCATTCCTACGGACACGACTACGCGCTCTCGCGCAGGACTCGGGAAGAGATCGCGCAGGATCTCGGGCTCGCCGAGCGCGCCATCGAGGATGCTTGCGGGCAAAGACCGCGAGGCTTTCGCGCTCCGGGCTACACGCTCTCGGCGCGACTGCTCGACGCCGTCCGCGAGCGCGGGTACGCCTATGACTCCTCGCTCTTGCCCAGCCTTCCCTATTACGCGGCGAAAGCGGCGGCTCTCGGCTACTACGCGCTGCGCGGCCGGACCAGCCAGAGCATCCTTGGTGGGATGCGGCAGCTCTTCGCGCCGCGAAGGGCGCACCGCAGGCGAGGCGTTCGCGAGCTCCCCATCGCGACGCTGCCCGGTCTCCGAGCGCCGGTGATCGGCACCACCATCCTGCCCTTCCCGTGGCTCGCGCACCGGGCGTTCGCGCGCGGGCACCTGAACCTGGAATTTCACGGCATCGATGTACTAGACGAGAGCGACGTGCCCGCCGGGATCGCCGCCGTCCAGCCCGGGCTGCGCATGCCCGCGGCGGACAAGTTGCGGCGGCTGCGCGGGCTGCTCGAAACGCTCCCGGGCGAGCACTGCACGCTCGTCGAGGCCGCAATCCGCCTCTTGCCCTGAGCGCGCAGGGGCGTTACCACGCCTACGTGTCCACCGCGCTCGTTCGTTTCGATCGGGATCGTCCCCGGGGGCTGTTCGGGCGGCTGCGGGGGGCGATGGAGAAGTGGACGCTCTCCCAGGGTGGGCCGGAGCTGGAGGCGAGGCTCGCGCGGCTGGTCGCCCCGCAGAACGAGTACGGGGTCGACCCGTTCGGCCTGGAGCTGGACTTCACCAAGGCCGCGATCGCGCCGGTGCTCTGGCTCTATCGCAGCTACTTCCGCGTCCAGACGCATGGCATCGACCAGGTCCCCCCCGACCGGGTGATGCTCATCTCCAACCACTCCGGCCAGCTGCCCCTCGACGCCGCGATGATCGCCCTATCGCTCCTGGTGGAGGCGGAGCCCCCGCGGGTGGTGCGAGCGATGGTCGAGAAGTGGGCGCCGACGCTTCCCTTCGTGGCGCCGTTCTTCGCTCGCATCGGCCAGGTCGTCGGGACGCCGGAGAACTGCCGCCGCCTGCTGGCGGCCGGCGAGACCATCATGGTGTTCCCGGAGGGCACGAGGGGATTGAACAAGACGTACGACAAGCGCTATCGCTTGCAGGAGTTCGGCACGGGCTTCATGCGCATCGCGCTGGAGACCCGAACGCCCATCCTTCCCGTGGCGGTGGTAGGCGCCGAAGAGCAGGCGCCCGCGTTCTTCGATTTCAAGTCGGTCGCCAAGGCGATCGGCTTTCCGGCGCTTCCCATCACCCCCACGGTGGTGCCGCTGCCGCTTCCGGTGAAATACCACCTCTGGTTCGGATCGCCGTTGCGGTTCTCCGGCTCGCCCGACGATGACGACGCGGAGCTGGAGCCCAAGGTCTCCGAGGTGAGGCGCGCCATCGAGGCGCTCCTCGAGCGGGGGCTCGCTTCCCGAGGCTCCATCTTCCGCTGATCGGTCCACCCTGGCCCACCAGCGCCTCCTCGACGCCCCGTCGCACCCCGTGTTTCTTTCCACGCGGGGGGAATCCCAAATGGTGAACAAGGTTGGTTCCGGCCGCGCCAGCGGCCCTGATGCCCAGCGCGCGTCCAGCGAGGCGTCGCGCGGCGCGCTCGACGGCCTTCGCGGCGCTGCGCCTTCGTTCGGGTTCGTCTTCGCTTCTCCGTCGCTCTCGCTCAGCGAATGCCTGCGCGCAGTTGCGAAGGTGGCCGGCGGAGCGAAGCTCGTCGGGTGTACGACCGCGGGCGAGTTCACCGAGCGCGGCCTGATCCATGGCGGCGTCGCGGTGATGCTCGTCTCGACCGAGTCCCCGCATTTCGCCCGCACCGTTCGCGACGTCGCCGCCGCGCCGCAGGAAGCGGCACGGGCGCTCTGCGAAGGCTTTCACCGCGCCGCCGACGCCGCGAGGCAGAAGGGCTTCGTCTGCTCCACCACCATGACGCTGGTCGATGGCCTGAGCGGCGCCGGCGAACGGTTCGTGGAATCGATCGTGGAGAGCACGCAGGCGCTGCACCAGGTGGTGGGAGGCGCCGCCGGCGACGAGGGCAAGTTCCAGGCGACGCACGTCGGCGAGCCCGAGCGGGCCGCGAGCGACATGGCCGCCGCCGTCCACCTCTTCGCCCGCACCCCCTGGGGCGTCGGCATCGGCCATGGCCTCGAGGCGACCACGGCAAAGATGCGCGTGACGCGCGCCAAGGGGAACGTGGTCCACGAGATCGACGGTCGCCCTGCCTTCGCCGTGTACGAGGAGCACGCCCGCAAGCGGGGCGTGACGCTCGCGCCGGCGTCCGCCGGCGAGTACCTGATCGCCAACGAGCTGGGGATCATCGTCGCCGGGAAGGTGACGCGGGCCCGCGCTCCGCTCTCCGTCGGCGCCGACGGGTCGCTCACCTGCGCAGCCGAGGTCCCGCAGGGAGCGCACGTGGCCATTCTCGACGGCAAGCCGGACAGCATGGTCGCCGCCGCGCGGCAGGCCGCGGAGGAGGCGCTGCAGAACCTCCAGGGGCAGACGCCCGCTGGCGTTCTCCTCTTCGACTGCGTCTGCCGCGGATTGATCCTCAAGGACGGGTTCCAGCGCGAGATCGACGCTGTCCGCGAGGTGATGGGCGAGGTGCCGGTTGCCGGCTTCCTCACCTACGGCGAGATCGCCAGCTACAGCGGCCGGATCGAGTCCTGGCACAACACGACCGCGGTGGCGCTGGCGATCCCGAAGTAGGGCGCCGTGTTAAGGTGCCGGGATGGCGCGCGACGCCGTCCTCGTCACCGGCATCAGCGGCAACCTCGGTCGCGCGCTCGCGCGCGTCCTGCACAAGACCGATCGGGTGATCGGCCTGGATCGGCGGCCGTTCCCCGGCGCGCCCAAGGACCTCGAGGTGCACAACCTCGACATCCGCAAGCGCAAGGTCGAGGACCTGTTCCGCCGCGGCGACGTACTGTCGATGATCCACATGGCGATCGCGCACGACCCGCGCCTGCCACAGGGCGAGCACCACAGCTTCAACGTCCTGGGCACCAAGGCGATGCTTTCGTACGCGGCGAAGTACGGAGTGCGCAAGGTCGTGGTGCTCAGCTCCGCGACCGTCTACGGTCCGCAGCCGGGCAACGACAACTTCCTCACCGAGGAATCGCCGCTGCTCGGGTCGCAGCGCTTCCCGGAGTTCCGCGACCTCGTCGAGGTCGACATGTTCGCGCAGCAGTACATGTGGAAGCACCCCGAGGTGGACACGGTGATCCTCAGGCCGGTGCACATCGTCGGACCCACCGTGAAGAACGCACCTTCCATGTACATGCGCCTGCCGCGACCCTGGACGCTGGCGGGCTTCGATCCGATGGTGCAGCTCATCCACGAGGAGGACGTTGCACGCGCGCTTGCTCTCGCGCTGCGGCCCGGGGTGCGCGGCATCTTCAACGTCTGCGGGCCGGGGGAGCTCCCGCTCTCCGCCGTCTTGCGAGAGCTGGGCCGGACGACGATCCCGATGCCCCACCTGATCGCGCGGCCGCTGCTCGACAAGCTGTTCCAGTACCGGCTGGCCGGATTCCCTTCCGCCGAGCTCGACCATCTCCAGTTCCTCTGTACCGTCGACGGCACGCGCGCGGAGAGGGATCTTGGTTTCCGTCCCGCGTACACGCTGCGGGAGACGATTCGCAGCGTGCTGGGCGAGGTGCCGCCGCGCATCCAGGTCGTTTCCGCTGCTCAAGGCTCGCAGGGCGCGGCCTGAACGGCGCGGCAGAGCTACATTCCGCCCCCGTGGCCGACCAGATCCTCACGATGGAGGCGCCTGCCTCCGGGATCCGCCTTTCGGTCTGCATCGCCACCGCGCTCTCCCGCGAGGCCGCGGCGCGCCACGGTCTCGCTCCGGGAAGCGCCGCAGCGCTCGCCCAGGGACTGACGGCAGGGCTGCTGCTCGCGGCGTACGAGGAAGCTCGCGTCGACGTGCAACTCGAGTGCAACGGACCCCTGCGCGGCCTCCTGGTGGACGGAGACGAGACCGGCGCGGTGCGCGGCCTGGTCCGGGTAACGACGCTCGAAGGGCCGCCGCGGACGCCTCGGCCGTCGCGCTTCGATCCCCGGCCCTTGCTGGCAGCGCCGCACGACGAGCGCGCCGGGATGATCTCCGTCCTGCGCGCGCCCCGCGGCCCAGAGAGCGCGCATCGCGCGGCATACCCGTTTGCCGGCGCCGATCTCGGCGCGGCGCTCACGCTCTTTCTCCGCTCCGAGCGCGAGGAGGGCGGGGAGATGGCGCTCGAGGTCCTCTGCTCCCAGGACGATCCCCTCGCCAGCGTCGCGGGAGTGCTGGTTGCGGCGCTTCCGGGCGCCGACGCCGAGCGGGCGCGCGTTCTGGGCAAGCCGCTGCGACAGGGCGCCCTCTGCACGGCGCTTGCGTCGGCCGATGGTGCATCCGGCCTGGCCCATGCGCTGTTGCACTCGCTCGATCCCGGACCGCTGCGGCGGATCTCCGCGCTGGAGCCACGGTTCGGTTGCCGCTGCTCGCGCGAGCGCGTGACCCGCGCGCTGAAATCGGTCGGCGCTCTCGAGCTGCGGGAGATGGCGGACGAGGACGGCGGCGCGCGCCTCACCTGTGATTTCTGCGGCGCGGATTACCGGTTCACCCCCGCCGAGCTCCTGGAGATCGCTCAACCCTGAACCAGCTTCTTCAGCTTTTGCACCGCATGGTGGAAGTTGACCTTCGCGTTCACTTCGGTGATCCCCAGGGTGCTGGCGATCTCCGCGAAAGGCAGATCGCCGTCGATGCGCAGCAGCAGCACTTCGCGTTGGCGGCGCGGCAGCTGCGCCACCGCGGAGCGGACGGCCCTTTGCCTCTGGGCGGCGGCGATCCGTTCTTCCACGTCGGGCGCGGTGGGCTCCGCCTCGCGCTCCTGCGCCTCGTCCGATCGATCGAACCGGGCCATGTCCCGGAGGTGGTTCTTCGCCAGGTTCACCACGATGCGGAACAGCCAGGACTTGAACGATCCGCCGCGCCATCCCACGGCGCGGTTGCTGGCGTTGATGAACGCGCGCTGCGCCAGATCCTCGGCGTCGTCTCCGTCCCGCGCGAAGCGCCGCGCGATGGCGAGAACCGGCCGCTGGTAGCGCCGCACGAGGGTTTCGAACGCCCTGGAGTCCCCGGCGCGGAACGCGGCCAGCAGCTCGGAGTCGCTCGGGTCACCCATCCGACGGGCCTACCCTTAGAACGCATCCGGTAATCTGTACAGTCTCAAACCATACCCGCAGAGCTGCACTTCGTGAGGCAGCGGCCGATTGACGCACGAAAAAGCGAGCGATACTTCCGGACGCCATGCTCGACCTGAAGTGGGTTGTGGCGAACCTGGACGAGGTGCGCCGGCGGCTTCTGACCCGCGGCGCCGCGGGGGCGGAGGCGCTCGCGCCCATCGAGGCCCTCGCCTCCGAACGGCGGCAGCTCATCCAGTCGAGCGAAACGCAGCGCGCCGAGCAGCGGAAGGCGTCGGAGCAGATGCGCACGCTCAAAGGGGAAGAGCAGGCGCAGCTTCGCGCGCGGCTCAAGGCCCTGTCCGACGAGGTGAAGGAAAAGGACGCGCGGCTCAAGGAGGTGGAGGAGCGGATCGAGCGCGCCCTCCTCAACGTCCCCAACCTGCCCCACGAGACGGTGCCACCGGGCACCTCGGAGCGCGACAACCAGGTGGTCCGGGCGTGGGGCGACAAACCCGGGCTGGCCTCGCCCCGGGAGCATACGGAGATCGGCGAGAAGCTCGGCCTGCTGGATTTCGAGCGCGCGGCGAAGGTGTCCGGGGCCCGTTTCGTCTTCTACCGCGGCGCCCTCGCGCGCCTGGAGCTCGCGGTCGTGCAACTCTTCCTCGACTCGGCACGAGAACGCGGCTATCTCGAGCTGCTGCCCCCTTATCTGGTCAACGCGGAATCGATGCGCGGCACCGGCCAGCTTCCGAAGTTCGAGGAGGACCTTTTCAAGACGACGGCCGGCTACTACCTGATTCCCACGGCGGAAGTGCCGGTGACGAACTACCACCGTGACGAGATCCTCGATGCGGCGCAGCTTCCATTGAAGTACTGCGCCTTCTCTCCCTGTTTCCGCAGCGAGGCAGGAAGCTACGGCAAGGACACGAAAGGGATCATCCGGCAACACCAGTTCCACAAGGTGGAGCTGGTCCGCTTCGAAAAACCGGAGAACGCGCACGCCGCGCTCGAGGAGCTGGTGCGCGACGCCCAGGCGCCGCTGGAGAAGCTGGGCCTTCACCACCGGGTCGTGCTCCTTTGCACGGCAGATCTGGGATTCTCGTCGGAGAAGACGTACGACCTGGAGGTCTGGCTTCCCGGCCAGAACGCTTATCGCGAGATCAGCTCGTGCTCGACGTGCGGCGACTTCCAGGCGCGGCGCGCGCAGATCCGTTTTCGCCCCGCGCCGGGCGAAAAGCCGCGCCTCGTTGCGACCCTCAACGGGAGCGGTCTCGCCGTCGGACGGACGGTCGTCGCCATCCTCGAGAACGGACAGCAGGCCGACGGAAGCGTCGTCCTCCCCGAGGCCATCCGTCCGTATATGGGCGGACTCGCGCGCCTGAATGTCGCAGCGCCGGGGTAGGTATTTCGCCGCCTTGTCCTGCCGGCGCACCGTGCGAACCCTCGCTCGCATGGCAGAAGCATCCGGACTCGAATCGCGTGACGTCCGTCACATGCCCCGGCGAGTGGAGAAGCCGTGGGGCTACGAGCTGATCTGGGCGCACGCGGAAAGCTACGTAGGAAAAATCCTCCACATCAAAGCGGGTCACGCGCTGAGCCTGCAATACCACCGCGTGAAGGACGAGACCGTCCACCTCCTCTCCGGAGCGATGCGGTTCGAGTACGATCGCGGCGAGGGAAGATCCGACGTCATCCTGCGGGCCGGAGAATCCGTCCGCATTCGCCCCGGCATGGTCCATCGGATGGTCGCGCTCAGCGACTGCGATGTCCTCGAGGCGAGCACTCCGCAACTCGACGACGTCGTCCGCCTGGAAGATCGCTACGGTCGCAAGTGATGGAGGGCAGCCGGGCAGAGGCGATTGCGCTTCCCGTCGCGCGGCCCGCGTTCGCCGCGCAGGAGCTCGTCTGGCCGCTGCTCATCGCTCTCTCCACGGTTGCGGCCATCGCGCCGCTGTGGACGAGCGAGCTCTTGCCCTACCAGGACGCGCCCGAGCACATCGCGGCGGTGCGCATCCTTGCCGACTTCCACGCGCCGGGACCCGCCTTCGACAAGTGGTTCGAGATCGATCTCCGGCGGCTCGAGTACCTCGGCTTCTATCTGCCTGCCGCCGCGATCGCGAAGATCACGGGAGCCGATGCGGCCGTGCGGATCATGCTCTCGCTGATCGCGGCGGCGACCTCCGCTGCGTTCTGGATGTTCCTCGGCTCCTTCGGACGCGATCGGCGCCTTGCCGTCTTCGCGCCGGCGGTGTTCCACACCGTTCCCCTCTATCTGGGCTTCTTCAACTTCATCGAGTCGATCCCGCTTGCGCTCGTCCTCGTCGCGCTGACCGAGCGCGAGCTGCGCGGCGCCTCGCTGCGGCGGGCCGCATGGATTGCCGCCGGCGGAGCCGCGCTCCTCTGGCTGCATCCCAGCGGGGTGGCATTCGCCCTCGCCGCTGCGTTCATCCTCGGGGTCACATCGGCTGAGCCATGGCGGAACAAGGCCCGGGCGCTGGCGCCGTGGTTGCCGGCCATCCTGCTTCTCGGCGCCTGGGCACTCCACGCGCTCGCCGCGCGCGATGGCCCTGGCGCGGCGGCGCGGACGCTCCCCCGCTGGCTGGGACCCAAGGACCAGGTCCTCGGACTTCTCCGCTACGGCAACGTTCTCGCCGCGCACGGGGACGAAATCTTCGTGCTCGCGATCGCTGCACTGTTCGTCGCGACGATCGCCGTGCGCCCGAGGCCTCGCCTCGATCGGCAGTGGCGTCTGCCGCTGCTCGCCGTGCTCTCCCTCGTCGCATACCTCGCCGCGCCGTACGACATGGGCTACATGGGCTACATCCACCTGCGTGCGCTGCCCTTCCTGGCCCTGCTGGTGATCGCTTCGCCTTCGATTGCTCCCGGCCCGGCGACCAGCGCGATTCTTGCCGCCGTCGTGGCCCTGCAGATCGCGTTCCAGACGAGCGTCGCCGCGACCTATCGAGCCTTCGACCGCGAGGCGCAGGTCACCGAGCTGCACCAGGTTCTGCACGCCGCAGAACCCGGCAAACGGCTGATCGCGATCGTCTCCTCCACTGAAAGTCACCTCTTCCAGTACCAGTCCTTCCTGCACTTCGCGTCGTATTACGAAATCTTCCGCGGAGGGCGTGCTCGCTACAACTTCGCGGAGACGCCCTGGACGCCGGTCCGGTTCCGCCAAGGCAGCGAACCCGTGCCCCTCCCGCGAAGCTGGGAGCTGCGGCCGCACGAGCTCGACATCGCGCGCGCCGTCTCCGACGAGGATTACGTCCTCGTCCGCACGCCCGGTCCAGAGCCGCAAGGGTTCGCCATGGTGGCTCACGCCGGCCGCTGGTCCCTCTATGCGCCTGCCGCTCGTCGCTGAGGTGACGCTACCGCCGGAAGTGGCCGAGGCGCTGCCCAGCTGAAGATCTTGTTCATCCAGAAGTTCCAGCCGGTCGTCACCGCGATGGCCACCGCGTTGGCGACGTACGGGTTGAGCTTGAAGATTCCGACCTGCATCTCCAGCAGCCCGACGCTGAGGGCAAGACCCGCCGCGCAGATGGCGTTGAACTTCGCGAACCGCCGCAGCCGCAACCATCCGTGACCTTGCCGGGCGGCGAGGTCGCCGAAGGTCCAGAGATCGTTCCAGAGGAAGTTGTTCGCCATCGCCACCTCCGCGGCGACGAGCTTCGAGATCGTGAGCGGCCAGTCCAGCCGTCCCTTCAGCAACCAGAGGATGGCCATGTCGACGGCGACGCCGGAGAGGCCGACGAGGCCGAATCGGAAGAATCGCGGCGGCAATAGCGCGAGGCGCAGGCGAACGAGATGGCGGAGGTACTCGAGGTAGAGCCGGGCGGTGACCTTGCTTTCCCCGGCCACGCGCTCGCGAAAGACGTACCCCACTTCCGCGATGCGGCCGATGCGACCGCGGCCGAGCACCTCGATGAGGATCTTGTAACCCAACGGGCTCAGGGTCACGTCGGCGAGGGCACTCCGACGCACCATGAAGCATCCGCTCATCGGATCGGAAACCCGTCCCACGACGGTGGGGAGCACGCAGAGGCCGACGAGTTGCGCGGCTCGTGACAGCCCGCGGCGCAGAGCGCTCCAGTCGCCGAGACCGCCGCCGCCCGCGTGCCTGCTGCCGACGGCGAGGTCCGCTCCTTGTGCGATCGCCGCCCAAAGCTTCTCCACCACTTCCGGCGGGTGCTGCAGATCCCCATCGATGACTGCGAGCACTTCGCCTTGCGCCGCCTGCCATCCGCGGACGACGGCGGTCGACAAGCCCTTCTCGCCGCGCCGTCTCATCACGCGAAGCGAGCGACAACGGTCCGCGAGGCGAAGCGCCAAGGCCCAGGTTTGATCGGGACTGTCGTCGTCGACGACGATCAGCTCGTAGGCGCCTGGAAGAAAGCCGTCGAGGAGCGCGGCGAGCCTTCCGATCAGCTCCTCGAGGTTGCGCGACTCGTTGTAGGTGGGAACGACGAGCGAGAGCTTCACCGGTGCGCCCCGATGAGGCGCGATGCGAAGGTCGCCCGCCGGCGCGTCGAGGACTGCGGGGTGGCGACCGCCTTCGAGGATGTGAATCGCGCTCATCTGCGCCCTCCTGGCTGCAGAGAAACCGTGCGGAGCGGGCGGGGTGTTCGCAATAGGACGGATCACGCATGCGGGCGGCCGCCCGACTGTGGTCGAGAGGCGCTGCGCCCGTGCAGCGGTGGATCGACCTTCGACTCGGCGATGTGTGGGGCGGGCGGGCGAGGGGGGGCTATGCGGTCAAATCGGATGCGAGCGGCAGCTCGACCCAGAAGGTTGCGCCTCTCCCGCGGGCGGGACGTGCTCCTGCGCGCGCGAACCGGAGCAGCTCGTCGACGATGATGCCGACGCGATCGAGGCTCCCGCGGACGATCCGCACCGCGCCTTGCGCTTCCGGGTCGTCGGGGAGCTTGCGTGCAAGATATTGCACCCCGACGGAGACCGGGCCGAGCGGACTGACGATGTCGTGCGCGACGCGGCCCGCGAACTGCTCCAACTCGTGCGCCCGTTCGCGATCGACCCGGCGGAGGTTCTCGGACAGCCGCTGGTGATGGCGCACCAGCAGCGCCGCGACGCAGCCGCCGAGAATGGCCACCACCGTCCAGGCGACGTTGAGGCCGTTGGCAAGCTCCAGGGAACGCAAACGGATCTCTTCGAGGCGCGCCGAGGCGGCGATCGCACGGCGCTCCTCGGCGGCAAGCTCGTCCGTCAGTGACGCCAGTCGCTGCCGCGCCTCCTGCGCAGCGGCAGGGTCGAGGCGAGCGCCGCCCAGAAGACGACGCTGCCGGGCGCGCGATTCGATCAAGGCGCCGAGGGCCTGGACCGACGACGCGAGCGCGGCATGAGCGGGCTCGCGCAGTTGGGCGGCGCGGTGCTGGATCCACAGCGGGGTGACGGCGAAGCTCGTTACCGCAATGGCAAGGACCACGAAGGGTGTCGCGGGCCAGAAATTCTTTGGCAGCATGCGGGCGGGATGTAGCCGGGATTCATGAAGCGCATGTGAAGCATTCATGTTCGGTGGTCTCGAGACGGTGTCTAGAGAGAATCGAGAAAGGCGAGCAGCGCCGCCCGATCCCTGGCATCGAGCGCCTTGAAGCAATCGTGCGCGCGGCGTCCTTGACCGTCGTGCGCGAGGATCGCTTCCAGCGGCGTTTCCGCGCGGCCGTCGTGCAGCAGGTTGGTCGCGACCCGCAATCCCCAGAGCGGCGCCGTCCGCATCTGCTTCGCGCCCGCGGCGCCCTGGACGATGCCGTCGCCGAGACTTCCCATGTCATGGAGCAGGAAGTCGGAGTACGGATGGTACTCGACGCCGTCGAGGGCCCCGACGGCGTTCGGGCCGGTGACGAGCGTCGGCATGTGGCACACGGCGCACCCGATGCTGTTGAACACCCGCTCGCCTGCAAGCGTCTGCGCCGTCTGCGGTGCCCGCGGTGGTGGAGCGAGAAACATCATGAAGCTCGCGAACGCAAGGACGTCGGCGCCATCGGCGTCGTTCAACGCCGGTACCGGGTTGAAGGCGAGGTCGCTGCAGCGGCCCTGAGGGCAATTCTCGTTGGGAAAGAGCGGGCTGGTGATGCCCATCTCGTTGAGGTACGCGTCGGCGGAGAACTGCAGCAGGCTCGGATTTACGTTCTTCCAGCCGAACTTTCCGACCGATTCCTTCCCAGTCACCAGATTCGCGACCACCGCCACCGTACCCGCCGTCTCCGGACTCGATCGCGCCTGCTTCGCGGCGATCGCGCGAATCGTATCGTCGGGCGTCGCGTCGACGAGCCCGAGGCCGAACAACGGCGTCGTGCGGCGCTGTGCAACGACGTTTGCGTCGGCGGGCACGACCTCCGGGCCGAAGGTGAATCCATCCACGGCGCCGATGCCGTGGTCCTGCAACAGCGAGCCTCCCTCCGCGGCGAGGGGGTCGAAGCCTCCGTCCGCTCCACGCCGTCCGAATCGCGTCTCCAGGCGGCCGTTGCTGCCGCCCACCGCCGGGCCGGCGTGGCAGGCGACACAGGAGGCCTCGTTGAGGACCGGGCCGAGGCCTTCCTCAAGTTCTTCCGCCGTCGCGAAGTGGACCTTGCCGTCGTCGAACGATGCGCGCTCCGCCGCGGTGAGACCTTGCAGCGGATCGCCGAACCCCGTGGCGACCGGAACGGTCCCCGCACCTGCGTCGCCCGCGGTCGGAGTTCTTCGTCTGCCGTCCGGATCGGCAGCAGACCCGGCCACGGGCGGCGTTGCCGAAGAGGTTTGCGATTCAGTCTGCGTCGGGCTCCCGCAGCCGCAGACGGCGAACGTTCCGAGCGCGATCGCGACGATTCGTCGATGCATGGTTCCTCCGTTCCTGCCGGGACGGCAGGACGCGTGCGGTCCGGTGCGATCTTTCGCGAGC
>VBKI01000050.1:0-72433 GCA_005879535.1 Deltaproteobacteria bacterium
CGGCAATGACGCCCTCGAAGCCGGTTGGCGTACTCATACCCTGCGAGAAGAGCAGACCGGTGGCGCTCGTGAACGTGCCCGTGCCGTCGACGATTTGGTCGATCTCGAAGAAGCTGCCTTCCGCGGAGTCGAGGACGCCCTTGTCATGAATCGTGAGGGCACCATTCGGCGTGGTGATGACCAGATCCCCCTCATACTGGAGCAGGTTGTCAGAATCACCGGGTTGGAGGTTCAGCAGAGCGAATCTCGTGGGCCCCCCGCCAGCACCGCCCAGAAGACGGCCCGCTTCGCCCGAGGCTCCGGAATAGCCCGGTGCTCCGCGAGGCCGTCCGGGGTAGCGAGGTCACCGTCCGGCAGGCCGAGGCGGTACTGCCGGTCGCTCGGGGCGAAGCAGAAGCGTTCTGGGTGGCGCGAGCGCGGAAAGGGGAGACCGTTCGTCGGCTCAAAGCTGCAGTGAACCATCCCGGCGGTTGCGACCCCGACGAAGACGAGGAGTGGCATCGGCTGCTCCGCAGTAGGGCCCGTCACTCTCGATGTCCGCGCGGTGCTCAGATGCGCCACCATCGTGCCGCGCACGCACGAGACCATCGTACGCCCGACCGGTGACGGCAGTCGAGACCGAGTGACTGCACCCGGCGGCGTTCCTCACGGCGTCGAGCCAACCGATCAGTACGCGGCTGGAGCTGTCACCGTGAGTATCGC
Organism: Deltaproteobacteria bacterium; assembly: GCA_005879535.1. Taxonomy (NCBI): domain Bacteria; kingdom Pseudomonadati; phylum Myxococcota; class Myxococcia; species Deltaproteobacteria bacterium. Next base: position 703 of record VBKI01000050.1, read on the forward strand.
GGACCTCGAGCTGCCGTTGAAAGACGCCGAGATCGTCACTGGCATGGTGGAGGTCACCGGACCCGCGCTGATCGGAAAGGTCACACTCGTCTCACCCCAAGGCACTTGAACGCTGCCGTTCGCCACGACGGCGGGATTGCTGCTCGAGTAGGATACGACCAGCGGCGGGTTCGCCGGGGCCGCCCCGTTGAGGGTCACGGTGACAGACGACGAAACGTTGCTGCCGCCGGGAATGGTGCTCGGATTCAGCGTCACTGACCTGATTCCGGTCGGCGGGGGCGTCACGATGATGATTGCGGACGTCGTCAAGTACTCGTCGTTGAGCATCCTCACTTGAGCGGTGATCATAATCGGAGTGTCGGTGGTCACCGCCCTGGTCGTAATCATGAAGTCGATGCCATACGTTCCAAAGGTCGAACCGTACCCTGGGACGTCAGCGACTGCCGGGTTGCTGCTCGAGAGCCAGAGGGGGACGAGCTGGTAAAATGGCGCACCGACAACTCGTACGTTTCCCTGCGAGGGAGTTCCACCTGCGACGGCGTGACGGAGGGTCAACTCGAGGTGCGTCGGTTCGTACACCCAGGCGTGAGCGTGTCTGACAGCGTCACCGAGGGTGGCGGATACGTCGATCGCGGTAACCGTGGTCACTCTGTGGGTCGAAACGGTGAAGGTCGCTCTTGTATCTCCCGCGGGCACCGTCGCTGTCGGGGGTACGGTGCCGATATCAGCGGGCGTGATCGAAAGCGCGATCGTGGCCCCACCTGCCGGTGCCGGCTGCGCGAGCGTGACCCACCCGGTGGCCGGCGTTCCACCATTCACGTCCGGCACGACGACGGACGCGAGCAACGAGTGCTGAAAGAGACCGGTAAGGCTCCAGCTCGCGCCTCCGTCCGTGCTCTTGAGAACCCCGCCGCTCGTTCCCGCATAGAGGCTCGACGGCGTCTTGGGGTCGATCGAAATGGCGCGGATATAGTCATCCAGGCCAAAGGCGCGGAGTCTGTCGGTCAACCCGCTGTTGACCGGGTTGAACGTGCCTCCGGCGTCCGTGCTTTTGAAGACGCCCGAAGAGTCCGGAGCCGGGGTCCAGAACCACGATTGCGGGTCCCACGTTGACGCGACGGCATAAAGGGTGGCTGGATTTACGGGATCGACGGCGAGTGCCGAGATCGTGGTGGCGGACCAGTAGTTGTCTCCCCACAGCCCCGTGCCGTACCAGGTCGCGCCATCGTCCGGGCTCGCATAGAGCCCGTAGGTCGCGAGACCTGCGTAGGTGGCGCCATTGCCCGGCGCGATGGCCAACACCTCGACAGCGTCGGCAAAGACGCTCGAGTCGGCCAACAGCACCCAGCTCCCGCCGCCGTCGACGCTCTTGTACATTTCTCCCCAACCCATTTCAGGCGATGCCCCCCACGCACCTGCATAGAGGGTGCTGGGGGTCAGAGGATCGATCGCGACTGACCGAACCTGACCGGACGTCTGTTCGTTCGACAGGGAGGTGTCCCAGGTCGCGGCTCCGTCGGTGCTCTTCAGGAGCCCGCCGCGGGGTCCGGCGACCGGCGAACCGCCAGCATCGTCGAGCACGGCATACAGGGTAGTCGGGGTCACGGGGTCAACGACAAGGCTGCGCACAGGACGGTTGGTCAAACCTGTGTTGCTCCAGGTAGCGCCCGAGTCCGTGCTCTTGAACACGCCTCCGGTCGCCGACGGATCAGTGCCCGCGGCATCGGGGCCATACCGGGAGGTGCCGACATAGACCGTGCCCGGGGTAACCGGGTTTATCGCCAGCGTCGTGACGCGAGCATCCGCTGCTCGGCTGGACGTCCAATTCGCGGCCCCATCGGTGCTCTTGAAGACGCGACCGTCGTCTGTTCCTGCGTACAGGGTGCTCGGAGTGAGCGGATCGATTGCCAACGCCTGGACGGGAGGAATACCAGGCGAATCAGTCGAGGCAGCCGGCGATTTTGCTCGCCGCGTCGCGAGGACTGCTCGTGGCTCAGCCGCTTTCCCGCATGAGAACGACGCTGGAATCGTCGCCAGCAAGCAAAGGCGTACCGCCAGGGCAAAGCGAGCGCTGCGCAGCGTCAGTACACCAATGGCACTGCTCGACGTGATGCGTCGCATCGAAGACCTCGCGGGAGTCGATCGAATCCTGGCTGGCATGTGCCGGGTGCGTGCGGATCCGTACCAGGCTGCATTGGCGCACCAGCAATCGCCGGGCCATTGCAGCGGTATCAGCTGAGCTCGAAATGAGTGCGCCGGGTTCGGGGTTGCGCTACCGCGGCGCCGCTGTGGCGCCCCCGGCTCGAGGCAGGCGTCGATCGAGTTCGATGGCCCGAGCAGTGGAGTGAAGCTTTCCGCCATCGTGGCTCCACGGCCATGCAATCCAGAGAGCGATTTCCGCGATACCCACCCGCCCCGGAGGTGCTCTCCATGCCGGCAATGCAATCCGAAAGCTCGTGCCGCCGTAGCGCTCCCGCGGGAGAGCGAGGAGCCTTCGCAATGACGGTGCTTACTCCGACGAAGGTACGAACCGCAAGACCGCATGCGTTATGAGCGCTTGGCCCGCCTTTTCGCGAGTTTCGCTCCACAATCGTCATCGCGATCAGGCTCGCAGCACACTTTACCGATTGAAAGGTCCGGAGAATCGCTCGCGGCATCAGTGGCGGCGGATGTCCCCGGCGGTGACGACGCCCGTGCTTGCAGTGAGCTGGTGCGTGAAGTTGGCGCGGATGAGTCGCCGCTTGCTCGGGTTCTCGGCGCCGTTGTCGGGCCCCGCGGTGGAAAGGGTCGAAGGCCACCTGGAACAGATCGCCGAGGTTGCGGGGCGCTCATGAGCTCCTCCTCCGTTGTGCGCGCTGCGCTTATCCACGCTGGCGGGATGGCGGCAAGGCACTGCTCGCGCGCTCTTGTCCGTCGCACGACCGGGCTCGCCCGCCGTGCATCGCATGGGCGCTGCATTCATCAGGTCACGTGGGGAGTGGTTTCAGCTGCTGCTCGTCTCCTGCGCGTTGGCGTCTGCAGCGCGGTCGGCGCCCGCTGCGGCGAAGGACTTCGACGTCCCCCTCTCCGGCCACGGTCACATCCGCAGCTTCATGTACTTCGACTGGGGCCCCGATAACTGGATCGACACCTTCATCGGCCTCGAGTCCGAGCTTCTCCGGTACAAGCGCTCCTTCCTCGTTTTCCGCTTCGAGAACGAGACCGACATGGGACGGGGCGCCGACCCGAAGATGATCTTCGACCCCAACCGCGGCCGGTGGACCTTCGGGGTTGGCGCCAGGACGGAGCTGCAGAAGCATTTCCTCGAGCTGCTGGTCCGGCATGACTGCCATCACGGCATCGACCGGTGGTGGCCGGGACAGGATTACAAGATGACGTCGGCTGGGCTCGCCTTCGGGACGCTCGCATACCTCCAGAAGTACCGGTACCCGGGCGACGTCGACGGAGGCGCGTCGCTCCCTCTGGGGCTTGCATACTTCGTGATGCCCACCTTCTACCTGCCGCGCGGCGACCCCTGGCAGCGCCAGCCCTATCTGATCAGGCTGGAGGCGAACACGCGGATCGACATCTTCCGCTGGAGCCGGCTTGGGCTGGGACTCGAATCAGCAAACGTCCTCTACTGGAGCGACAAGGGCCAGCTGCAGCGATCCCACGCGCTGAACCTCGACATGTTCCTCTATGGCGACCACGCGGCCCTGCTCCTGTTCGCCGGCTGGTGGCCTTACGACAATCAGGTCTTCCGGAATCGGGCCGGTAAGATCGTGTCCGGACTCGAGATTTCGTTCTAGGCGCTGAAGGCGTCGGGCCCGTGGACTTGAATGTCAGAGGGTCCTGCTATCCAGAAAGAATGAGCGAAGCGCCTGTCGATCCACCCAACCCCCGCCTGGCGGCGCTGGCCAAAGCCGCGGCGATGCTCCAGTGGCCCATCCTCCGCGTCCGGGACGAGGCCGTCGGCGTTCTCCTTGCGAAAGCCATCGACTCCGTCCTGGCCAGCGTCTCCCGCGGCCGCGGCGCCCTGGATATCGCCATCGGCGAACACCTCGACGTCCTCGGGACCGGCGACCGCGTCAGCGTCGGCGACTACGCCCGCGAAATGCTGGGAATCCGCGCCAGCACCGCCCAGAAGATGGCCCGATTCGCGCGCCGGCTCCGGGACTGCCCGCTGCTGGCCGAGGCCGTCCGGAGCGGGGAGGTCAGCGTGCGGCAGGCGGAGGCGGTGCTGCCGGTCGCCCGGGGTGAGGCCGAAGCGGATTGGGTGGCGCGGGCACGGAAGGAGACGGTCCGCGCGCTCCAGGCTGCGGTGAAGGATCCCAGCGGTCGCGACCCCGAGGAGGACGAGCAGTGGGACCGGGTCTGCATCGACATTCCGGCCGCAGGGCGGCAGCGCTTCGATGAAGCCATCGCGCTCGCCGGCAAGGCCCTCGGCGCCAACGTGCCGAAGTGGGAACGGCTCGTGGTGCTCTGCCAGGAATGCATCGGGGCGCATGCGACGCCCGACGGCGAGGCCTCTCCGACCCGGTGCCGGCCGTGCCCGTCGACGACTGGATGGAGCCGGCGAAGAAATGGCTCGAGGAGCAGAGCGCGCGGTGGGCGGCGCTCATGCAGGTGAGTCCGGTGGCGGTCTGGGAGCCCATTCCCGATGTGCATGCCGATGCGCATGGGCTTCATGAGCAGCTGCGGCGGCTCGCCAGCCAGCGCGACGACTGGGACGGGCTCTTCGGCCATCTCGCGATGCTTTTGCAGAGGACGCAGGCCTGGCGCCTTCTCGGATTCGCGTCCTTCGGCCACTACTGCGATGAGCGGCTGGGGATGTCGGAGCGCGCGGTCCAGCAGCGCGCGTCGCTCGAGCGCCGCCTCTATGACCTGCCCTCGCTCCGCCAGGCCATGTGCGAGCGGCGGGTGTCGTACGAGAAGGCGCGGATCATCGCCCGTTACGCCGACGCAGGGTCATTGGACACCTGGATCGAGCGCGCCGGACGGATGAGCTGCGTCGCGCTCAGGGCCGCGCTGCAGGGCGAAGAGGAGGCGCAGATGTGCGCGCGGGGCAATGTCGAGATCGTGGTCCCCAGGCACATTCGCGGGCTGCTAGCCATGGCCTTTCACGCCGTTCGCAACGCCGCTGGGCAGTGGATTTCGCCCGGCGAATGCCTCGTGCGCATCGCCGAGCACTTCCTGGAGGTCTGGAAAGCCGCCTTGGAGGAGCCGAATACGGCCCGGAAGCGCGTCCTCGAGCGGGATCTCGGCTTGTGCCAGGTCTGGGGGTGTACTCGCGCAGCGGTGCACGTCCACCACATCCAGTTCCGCTCCGCAGGCGGCTCCGACGATCCAACGAACCTCGTCAGCCTCTGCGCCGCCCACCACCTGCAATGCGTGCACAACGGGTGGATCCGCGTCCGCGGCAAGGCACCCGATGGGCTCTACTGGGAGCTCGGGGTCCGCCCGGGAAGGGCGCCGCTCGTGGTCGTCGAGCCGGCAGCTGCCTCCGCGGAGACGAGGTGACGATCGTATCGGCGGACGAATGGCCACCAGATGATCAACGCGATGACCAGGTTCACGAGCTGCAACACCAGCGCCTTTAGATCGCCGCCGCTGCTCAGGTACCAGCGTCCACACCACCTCGATGTACGGTGGCCGCACGGCGCCGAAATGCATCGCGCACCACGAGATGACGGCCAGGATGACCGGCGCGGCGATGAAGGGCGGCGCGAGCTTGCCGTTCATCACCACCGGGGCGCCGAAGAGGAGCGGCTCGTTGATGTTGAAGACGGCGGGAACGATTCCGGCCTCGCCCACCAGCCGGAGCTGCTTCGAGCGCGCGAAGAGCAAGAGGATGGCAAAGGCGAGCGTCGTCCCCGACCCGCCCTGCCAGATGAACCAGATGAAGAACTCCTGTGTGAACACGTGCGGGGGAGCGTGGCCGGCGCTGGCGGCGGTCATGTTCTCCGCCAGTGCCGCCAGCCAGAGGGGGCGCACCGCCGCAAGCACCGCGATGCCGTGGACGCCGATGAGCCAGAGCGCGCTGTCGATGAGGACGACGATCACCACCGCGTACAGCGAATCGCCCCCGCGCAGCAGCGGCCGGAAGAGCGCCGCGATGCCGCCCGCCAGGTCGATGCCCAGCACGTGCACGACGAACCAGACCAGCACGACGCAGGTCACGCTGGGCAGCAGCGCCGCGAAGCTGCGCACCACCACGTCGGGCGCGCCGCCGCTCAGCTTGATTCCCCACTTCCGCTGCTGGAAGGCATGCAGGACTTCCACCGCGAAGATGGCTCCCGCGAAGGCCGGGAAGAGTCCGGCCGCGCCGAGAGCCGCCATCGACAGCATCTTGTTCACCGGGTACTGCGCGACGAGCAGGACGGCGAGCGCCGTGGTGGCGCCTGCGACGGGATCGCTCTCCCGCCGCCGCGACAGGGATAAGGCGGTGGCCACGCAGGCGTAGATGGAGACCAGCCCGGCGCAGGCCTGATACCCGGAGAGCAACGTCGAAGGCGCCGGCAAGAACCGGGACAGCGCCGGCCAAGGCGGCTGCGCCAGGAGGAGAAAGAGGCTGCCGAGGAGGATGAGCGGCAGGCTTCCGACCACGCCGTCGCGCACCGCCATCAAGTGCGGTTGCTTTCCCAGCGCGGTGCCGAGAGCGTGGAGCCGTTCCCGCACCCGTGCATTGTCGTGTGCGAAAGGCCTTTGCGCCAGTTTGACACGCCGCGGTGCGCGCGCTAACTGCGCCCTCCATGACGACGGTCGTGATGCCGCAGCTCGGCGAATCGGTCATGGAAGGCACGGTGGTCCGCTGGATCGCGCGGCCGGGTCAGAAGGTGGAGCGCGACGAGCCGCTGGTGGAGATCGCCACCGACAAGGCGAACACCGAGATTCCCTCGCCGAGCGCGGGCGTGCTGGTGGAGCAGCTCGCGAAGGAAGGGGCGGTGGTCACGGTGGGCGGGGCGCTGGCGCGACTCGACGAAGCAGGGGCCGCCGCCGCCGCTGCGGCGCCTCAGGCGAAGCCGGCGCCTAAGGCTGCCTCTCCCGCTGCGCCTTCCGGGGCCGCCACGGCGGAAGCCGATGCCGACGCAAACGGCGTCCGCGCCACGCCGGTCGGACGCAACGTCGCGCAGGAGCACGGGTTGGATCTGAGCAAGGTGCCGGGATCTGGCGCGGGCGGCCGGGTGATGAAGTCCGACGTCACCACGTATCTGGAGAAGGGCGCCACCTCCTCCCAGCAGTCCGAGCTGCAGCCGCCTTTGAGCACGTTCCCCGGCCAGAAGGCGCCCACCGCGCCCCCGCCGCCATACGCGCAGCCGTATTCCCAGCCGCCGATCGCGCCGGTGTACTCGCAGCCCCCGCCGCCCAGCTTCGGGCCGGGTTACCAGGGATTCGGGCCCATCGCGATCACGCTGCGCGCGTACAAGCCGCCGCGGTACACGCCGAAGGAAGGCGACCAGGTGGTGCCGTTCGACCAGCGCCGGCGCCTCATCGCCGAGCACATGGTCTACAGCAAGGCCACGAGCCCGCACGTACCCTGCACGGCGGAAGTGGACATGACCAACCTGACCCGGCTGCGAGGGGAGTGGAAGCGGGCCAAGGAGACCGGAGGCAAGGCGCCCAGCTTCCTGGTCGGCGTCTGCCGCGCCACGGTGCAGGCCCTGGCCGAATTTCCCCGGCTGAACGCGGTGGTGCAGGACGAGAGCGTCATCCTGCGCAAGGACGTGAACCTGGGCGTCGCGGTGGAAACGGAGAAGGGGCTTTTGGTTCCGGTGATCCGCAAGGCCAACGAGCTCAGCGTCCTCGGTCTGGCGCGCGCCATCGACGACCTCGCCGCCCGCGGTCGCACCGGCAAGGTGACGGCCGACGAGCTCTCCGGCGGGTCGTTCACCGTCTCCAATCCGGGGCTGAAGGGAAACCTCTTCGGCGCCGCCATCATCAACCAGCCGCAGGTCGGCATCCTGCGCATGGGCGAGATCGTCAAGCGGGCGGTGGTGCGCGAGCGCGACGGCGAGGACGCCATCGTCATCCGCTCGATGATGTACCTGACGCTCTCGTACGATCACCGCGTCATCTGATCGACGGCGTGACGGGGAACGGGTTCCTGCACCGCGTCCGCGAGCTGATCGAGGAAGCGAAGTTCGAGCTGTAGCTAAGGCGTCCACGTCACCGCGGCGCGGAGCCCTCCGCTCCAGCGTGTCGAGCCGTTCACCAGATCGGCGTTGTCGATGCCCTCGCCGAAGAGCCCCGCCGAGACGACCAACGGCGCCACCGTCGCCTGCGCGTCGATCCCGAGCCGGCGTCGATGCTCGACGGGTCCCCTCGCGACCACGAACACGCCGCGCGCCTGGTCGGAACCGTAAGTGTCGCCGGAGAAGCGCAGCCACTCGAACCAGGGCGAGATCGTCAGCGCCGCATGCTCGAAGTCGGCGCGGATCCACAAAGACGTACCGTCCGGGCCCAGCGCGGAGCCCAGGGTGCGGCCGGCATTTGTCATCCCGGTGGTGAAGACGCCGTGCTCCTGCGAGACCCAGCCGGTGTGCTCCAGCTCGACGAAGAGCCGCCGCCAGGGGCCGAGCCGGATGGCGCGCAGCTCGATGCCCAGCAGGTGATCGGCGTCGTACTCGACGGAGTTCCAGAAGGCCTTGCGTGTGTCCTCGAAGGCAATCTCGTAGTACAGCCGCGCGCCTCGCAGCTCCGGAAGGCGGACGGAGAGATCGAACGAGAGCCGGTTGTTCTCCGCCGTCCCGGTCGGTGTCTCGTGGGTGCGGCCGAAGTGCTCGAGGATGAAACCAGTGAAGCCGCCGTAGTCGGGGGCGCCTTCGCCGCCCAGCATCAGCATCCGCGAGCCCCCCAGCTGAACGCGATCTCCGAAGTCGAGCTGGGCGCGGGCGCAGTCGAGCAGCGTCCCCCGGAAGGTCTGTGGCTGCCGCAGGCGGTCGAGGAAGTAGAGCAACGAGATGCGGACGTCCTTGGCGAAGGGGAGGGCGACGGGCTTGAGCTGCGCGCGAAATCCATCCTGAGGAGCGGCGTTGGTCGAGAGCATCAGCGCCGCACGGACCGAAGGACCCAGCACGAGCACGTCACGGCCGACCTGCAGCGCGAACGGGTCGGATTCGAACTTGAGGTACGCGCGGTCGACGATGAAGCCGCTGGCGTAATGGTCCGTCCCGGCGGAGACGCGAAGGCGAGTTGCCGCGGTGACCAGTCCGCCCCAGCCGGCCGCGGAGTCGAGCTCCAGCGCGGTTCCGACGCCGTCGCCGCAGGGACGGCCCTCCTGATAGTCGCAACTGAGTGCGATGCCGCCGGCGATCTGGCGCGGGCGCACCGGCAGCGAGTAAGGGCGGTCGTGCTCGTCGGCGGCCGAGAGTCGCAGCGTGAGGCGGTCGAGGGGCGCCAGCCACCAGCCCTCGTCGTCGGCGCCGGCCTCCGCCCCTGTCGCGATGGAGAGCGCCACCGCAGCGCCGGCAACGCAGCAAAGCTCGCGCATGGGCGCAGGCGTCTATCACACGGGCGATCGGCTCCACATCATCTTCAAGAACTGGTCCGCCGGGCGCGCGTTGATCACGCGATCGCGTTCCGTCCAGCCGCGCCGCGCGGTGCCCACGGCGTAGTGCAGGTTCTCCAGCTCCTTGGTCGAGTGCGCGTCCACCGACAGGCAGATCTTCGCCTTGTGCTTGCGGGCGACGCGCAACAGCTCGGCGCTGAAGTCCAGCCGGTGCGGAGTCCCGTTGCACTCGATGGTCACACCGCGCTCGGCAGCGATCGCGATCAGCTCTTCCCAGCGCGCCGGCATCGGATCGCGGTCGCCGAGGTAGCGGCCCGTCGGGTGCCCCCAGATGCCGCACTTGGGGTGCAGCAGCGCGCGGCGGATGCGCTCGGTCTGGCGCGCCTCGTCGAGCTTGAAGCGCTGGTGGACCGAGCAGATCACCACGTCGAGCTTGTCGAGGATGTCCGGCGGCCAGTCGAGGGCGCCGTCCTCGAGGATATCCACCTCGCTGCCGCGGAGGATTTGGACCTGCGGCACCTTCTCCTGCACTTCGGCGATCTCGTCCCACTGGCGGCGGAGCCGCTCCACGTCGAGGCCGTTGGCGTAATGAGCGGCGCGGGTGTGGTCGGTGATGGTGATGAACTCGGCCCCCAGGGCGCCGGCGGCGCGGACCATCTCCTCGATGGTCGCCTTGCCGTCGGACCAGGTCGAGTGGCAGTGCACGAAGCCGCGGATGTCGGGCTGTGCGACGAGCTGCGGGAGCTCGCGCTTTGCCGCCAGCTCCAGCTCGCCCAGATCCTCGCGGAGCTCCGGCGGCACCGGCTGCAGCCCGAGCATTCCGTACAGCGCCTCTTCCGATTCCGGCTGCAGTGGGGCGCCGCCGTCCAGCCGCGCCAGCCCGTACTCGGAGATGCTCAGCCCCTTGTCGCGCGCGATCCCGCGCAGCTTGACGTGATGCTGCTTGCTTCCGGTGAAGTGGTGGAGGGCGGTGGCGAATTGCGCCTCGGTGACCACGCGCAGGTCTGCCTGCAGGCCGTCGCGCAGGCGCACGGAGCACTTGGTGCCGCCGCGCGCCAGTACTTCGGCGACGCCGGCAGCGTCCGCGAACGCCTGCATGACCGGCTCGACCGGGCCCTTGACCGCGGCGACCACGTCGACGTCGCCGTTGGTCTCGTTGTAGCGCCGGACGCTGCCCGCGATCTCGGCCCGGACCACGCCGAGCGCCCTGCGAACGCTCGCCACCAGTTGCTCCGCCAGTGGCCGCGTCTCCCACAGCGGCTTTCGCGCTGTCTGGCGGACGCGCACCTTGGCGATGCCTTCGAGGATGGCCTGCTCGGTCTTCTCGCCGAATCCCTTGAGCACCCGCACCCGCCCTGCGTGCGCGGCCTTCTCCAGGTCGTCGAGGTTCACCACGTCGAGCTCCCGGATCAGGATCGCCGCCTTGCGCGGCCCGAGGCCGGGAATCTGGACCAGGTCGAGCGCGCCGCGCGGGAAGTCCAGCCGCAGCTTCTCCAGATATTCGAGCTTGCCGGTGTTGACGAGCTCGGTGACCTTCTGATCGATGGCCTTGCCGACGCCTTCCAGCTCCGACAACGTGCCGGCCTTGACGCGCTCATAGAGCCCGCCGGACGCGGCCGGGTCCGGCGGAAGCGTCTCGAAGGCGTCCGCGCCCATGTCGTAGGCGCGCACCTTGAAGGCATTCTCTCCCTTGAGCTGCAGGAGCTGCGAGATCTCCCGCAGCACCGCCGCCACTTCACGCGGGGTCATGTTGCGCAATCATAGCAGGGCGCATAGCTTGCGGCGGGCATGGCGACCGAGCAGACCCCCGAGCCCTCGAACGTGATCTTGCAGCGTTTCTTCGAGACCAGCGAGTCCGCCCGCAAAGCCGCCACGCACCTGAGATCCGCCGCCGAAGTGGGCGTGCAGTTCACCGACATCAAGGGCGATTTCCGCTTCACGCTGGTCGACGGCAAGCCGCGCTTTCTCGACGGCAAGGCAAAGGACCCGGACTTCGAGCTGACCATGGCGCCCGGCGCGGTCACGGCCATTGCGGCGCAGCCCAACGCCGACGTCGGCGAGCTCGGGATCCTGTTCTTCCAGCACATCGTCGCGCAGGACCCGCAGAGGAAGATCCGGGTGAAGCTGCACAGCGGGCTGATCAAGCTGACCATGCGCGGTTGGGTCGGCGTGATGATGTCGGGCGGGGGCAAGGTCCTCGGCTGGCTGGCGTCGAAAGGTCTCAAGGGTCCTTCCGCCATCGCGCACGCCGTCAGCAGGCTGAGGAAGGGCTGACCGCGCGATGACCGACGCCCTCCTCGTGCTCACGACGTTGCCCACCGCCGACGCGGCGGCGCAGTTCGCGAAGGCCGTCGTCGGCGAGAGGCTCGCCGCCTGCGCGAACATCCTGCCCGCGCTCCGATCGATCTATCGCTGGGAGGGCAAGATCCAGGACGAGAACGAAGTGCTCGTGCTGCTCAAAACGCAAAAGACCCATCTCGCCCGCCTGATGGCGCGCATCCTCGAGCTCCACCCGTACGAGGTGCCCGAGGTGCTGGCGATTCCCGTGGAGCAGGGGCACGCCGCGTACCTGGACTGGATCGCTCGCGAGACGGCGTAGCGCCGGGAGCTCAGGCGCACGCAGGCAGCGTGACCGTGAACCGCGCGCCGTTTCCGGATTCCGAGTCGACGGAGATCGAGCCACCGTGGGACTCCACGATGTTCTTGCAGATGCTCAGTCCGAGCCCGGTGCCTCGTCCATTCTGCTTGGTAGTCACGAACGCCTCGAAGAGGCGGTTCCGGACCGCAGGGTCGATGCCGGGCCCGCTGTCGGAAACTTCCAGGTGGACCTTCCCTCCGCGCTCCCAGGTCCGGACGCGCACCGTCCGCAGCGTCGAGCTTTCGACTGCGTCGGCTGCGTTGACGAGGAGGTTCAACAGCACCTGCGCGATCTCCGGTCCTCGGCAGAGTACCGCCGGAATTGCTGTCAGGTCGCGTTCGAGCTCGATGCGGGACTTGAACCGATGCCTGAGCAAGGAAACGGCTGAGAGTACGCCTTGGTTGAGGTCGTACGGCGCAGGGTCCGGGGCGTCGCCCACGGCGCGCTTCATTCCCTCGATCACGGACCGCATCTGCATGCCTGCGGCGCCGATCGATGCGAGGATCTCGTTGAGGTCATCCGAATTGCGCTCCTGCATGCGGCCCGTCAGAACCGTGAGCTTCTCGAGCGCCTCCGCCGGGAATCCGGCCTCGACCGCCTGCGCACAGGCGCGAAACAGCTCGCGCAGGCGAACCACCTCTTCCCCCAGCCATTGCGCGTTCATCAACAGTGGCGTCGCCGCGTTTGCGAGCTCGTGACCGACGCCGGCGGACAACCGGCCGATCGTAGCGAGCCGCTCGGCGCGGACGAGCTCGTCGAATTGGGCGCTGAGCTTTGCCGCCATGCTTTCGTGCGCGTCCGCCAGCCGTTTGGCCTCGACGGCGCGCCGGACGCTCACGCGCATGTCATCCAGATCCCAGGGCTTGAGAACAAAGCGATAGACGAGGCCGTCGTTGATCGCGCGGAGCGCGACCTCCATCTCGGGGTAGGCGGTGAGCAGGATGCGGTGCGCCCGCGGCCTGCGCTCCCGGACGCGGCCGAGAAAGGCGAGCCCGTCCATCTCGGGCATCCGCTGGTCGGTGATGATGAGGTCGAGCTCCTGCCGGTCGGCGATCTCGAGGCCCCTGATCGGCGAGGTCGTCACGCGGACGTCCATGTCCGCTTCTGCCGCGAACGTGCGCTCGATCAGATTCAGCGCGAGCGGCTCGTCGTCGACCACCAGCAGGCTGTAGGCGGTCCCCTTGGAGCCCACGATTCAATGGCTTACCAGCCGTGGACAGTAGGTTGGGACGGGCGGGAGTGATGCCGTAGGCCGGGGATGCGTACCCGGCCACACACATCCGTTGCGGAGAGCACAATCGCCGACTCACTTCTTGAACAGCGCATCCAGTGCCGAGAGGGCCTTGGCGCGCGGGTCTTCTTCTTTGGCGGCGCGTTCGCCCTTCTTGAACACGAAAAGCTCGCAGGCGTTCGCGCGCTCCTTGTCGCTGGGCGGCTCGGCCTGCGGCTCGCGGCAGCCGTAGCGCATCGACGCGTCGTAGGCGTGGCAGTTGAAGCAGCAATGCAATGGCGCGCGGCAATGCGGGCAATCGTCCCGCCGCCCCGCGGCGCCGCTGACGCCGAGGTCCACTTCCTTGCGGCAGGCGTGGCAGACGTGCATGCGTCTCATCTTGCCCGTTCCGACGCAGTGGCGCTACGCTGCAATGCCCTCGGTCATGCGCCATCCCATCCGGTTCGGGAAATACCTCCTCCTCGAGCGCATTGCCGTCGGCGGCATGGCGGAGGTGTTCGTCGCCAAAGCCTTCGGCGCGGAAGGGTTCCAGCGGCTCCTGGCCATCAAGAAGATCCTCCCTACCATGGGCGAGGACGCCGAGTTCATCCGCATGTTCGTGGACGAGGCGCGCCTGGCGGTCCAGCTCGCGCACGCGAACATCGTCCAGGTGCTCGAGCTGGGAAAGCACGACGAGAGCCTCTACATCGCCATGGAGTACATCTCCGGGCGCGATCTGCGGCAGCTCATGGAGCGCTTTCGCAAGCGGCAGCAGCCGATGCCGCTGCCGCAGGCCTGCCTGATCGTCGGGGAGGTCTGCGAGGCGCTCGACCACGCGCACCGCAAGCGCGACGCGCAGGGACGGGCGCTGGGCATCGTGCACCGCGACGTCTCCCCCCAGAACGTGCTGGTCAGCTTCGACGGGGAAGTGAAGCTGATCGACTTCGGCATCGCCAAGGCGGAGAGCCGCCTGCAGAAGAAGACGCAGGCCGGCATTCTCAAGGGGAAGTTCAGCTACATGTCGCCGGAGCAGGTGAAGGGCTCCGCGCTGGATGGCCGCAGCGACGTGTTCGCCTGCGGCATCCTGCTCTGGGAGCTTGTCTGCGGCGAGAAGCTCTTCGTCGGCGACTCGGACTACGCGGTGCTGGAGAAGGTGCGCCTCGGCGCGATTCCGCCGCCGCGCTCACGCAATCCGGAGTGCCCGGAAGCGCTGGAGAAGGCCATCCTCCGCGCGATGGCGAACGATCCGGCGCGGCGGTACCAGACGGCATCCGAGCTGCACGACGATCTGATGCGCTTCACCGTGGGGCGGGGAGGAGTGTTCGGCGCGCGCCAGCTCGCCGCCTGGATCCGCGAGGAGTTCAAGGCGGAATTCGAGAGCGAGCAGCAGAGGCTGCGGACCTGGCTCGCCGCCGGGGCTGCCGAGGACCGCGATCCGGCACGGGCACGGGCCGCGCCCGGCAACAGCTTGCCCGCCGTGATCGTCGCCGACCTGACGCAGACGCCGCGCGCGCCGGTCCCCGGCGATCCGCACGAGCTGCCGACCATCCAGATCGACGACGTCGCCCTGGCGGCCGCGGAGAAGAGCCGATTCGACGTCTCTGCGGACCGCACCGCGGCGCCGCGGACGATGCGTGCCGGAGCTCTGTCGAAGCCGCTGCGCGAGGAGCGGAACCGGACGAACCGGGCGCGGCGTCTCGCCCGCTACGTCGCCGCGCCAGCCGTGCTCGGGATCGTCGCCCTGGCGTACTCGCTGGCCCGCCGGGAGCCTCCGCCGGCGAAGGTGATCGTAACGCCCAGCCCGCCGGTGGCGGCCGATCTGGTCATCGACGGGCGCCCGTCGGGCCAGCTGCCGCCATTCGTGCACACGCTCGCGCCGGGAAAGCATCGCATCGAGCTGCGCGCGGAGGGATACAAGCCGTTCTCCGCGACGGTGGACGTCAAGGCAGGCGCGATGCCGATCGAGCTCACCGCGAAGCTCGAGGCGGATCACCCCTTGCAAGTCGAGGGCGTCGTGCTCGCGCCGTCGCGTTTGCCGCCGCCGCCGGCTGTCGCGCCGCCTCCGCCGCGCAAGCCGCAGGCGGCCCGCAAGCCAATGCGCGCTCCGGACAACGTTGCGCCGGTGGAGCAGCTCCTCCGCGCGGAGGGGCCGCCCATCGCGGCGGCAACGCCGGTCGCTCCCGGTACCATCGGCTACCTGGTCGTCCAGTCCAAGCCGGCGGCGCGGCTCACCATCGACGGACGCGACACCGGCCGCTGGACGCCGGTCCCGGCCGCGAACCCGATCGTGCTGCCCGCCGGATCGCACACCGTCGTTTTCGAGAGCGCAGACGGGCGGCGCCACGAGGAGAGGGTGGAGATCGAGGCGGGGAAGACGGCGCGGTTCGTCCGCGCGCTCCCCTAGCTGATCCCACGAACGTAGAGGTCGCGGCCGTTGTTGACGAACCCGTAGCTCTCGAAGAACGCGTGCCGCTCGTCGCGCGCCTCGGGAAGCATCATCTCCACGCGCTTGCACGCGAGCGCCTCGCTGCGGCGCAGCGCCTGCGTCAGCAAGTCGTGCCCGATGCCCTTGTGCCGGTGCTCGGCGGCGACCACGAAGAGATCGATCGACGCCACTCTTCCGCCGACGCGGAGCTGCGGTCGGTGCGACATCGTGATCATCGCCAGGATGCGCGTGTACGAGAGGGCGTCGTGCGCGACGAAGCTCTCGAGCTCCGGATGCTGGACGACCCAGGAAAGCACCGCTTCCTGGTCCTGCGCCGGCACCACCCAGCCGTCGGCGGCGAGCAGCTTGAAGGCTGCTTCGCGATCGCCGCGCTTCAGCGGCCGGATGCGCCACTCGTTGCTCGTCGACGGCGGCGGGCCGCTCGAGCGCGAAGGGCTGCCGACCGGAGAGGGGTTGCTGATCGAAGAGCGGGCGCTGACCGCCGGCGGAAAAGTGGCCACGGAAGCGCAGGTTACTTCTTTGCCACCTTTGAGGACAACTCCGCATCGATGATTTGCTTGAACGATTCGAACGGCCTGGCCCCGACCAGCCGCCGGCCGTTGATGAAGAAGGTGGGCGTTCCGTTGGCGCCGACCGCGTTCCCGGCGCTCATGTCGGCCTGGATGGCCGCCTGGCCGCTATGGGAATCGATCGCTTCCTTCCACCTGGGAACGTCCAGCCCGATCTCCCTCGCCACCTGCTCGTAGTAGGCGGGCGAAAGGTCCTGCTGATTCGTGAACAGCCGGTCGTGCATGGCCCAGAACTTGTCGTTTCCCTGGCCATAGGCGGCCATGGCGGCTTCCGCCGCGGGCATGGCGTTGGGATGGAAGGAGAGCGGCTGGTTCTTCCACACCAGCCGGACCTTGCCGCCGTACCGGGCCATCACCTGCTTCAGCGTCTCCTGGGCGCCGCCGCAGTACGGGCACTGGAAGTCGGAGAACTCGACGATGGTGACCGGCGCGTTCTTCGGACCCTTCGCCGGCGCGTTCCCTACCTGGACCTCGAATCTTTGGTCCGCGGCAGGAACGGCCGCGGCGGCCTGCGCCTGCGGCGATCCACCGGCGGCCTTGACGTTCTCTTCCACGAGCGCCTGGTAGAGCTTGTCCTGCTTCACGCCTTTCTTCAGCAGCTCGTCGGCCTTGCGCACCTGCTCGTCGATCACCGCCTTGAACGTCTCGAACGGCATGGCGCCGGAGATGAACTTGCCGTTGATGAAGAACGAGGGCGTTCCCTCGGCGCCGACCTGCTGCGCGTAGGAGTTGTCCTTCGCGATCAGCGCAGCGACTTCGGGCGACTCCTTGTCTTTCTTCCACTGGGCGAGATTGAGCCCGATCTGCTTTGCCCACTCCTCGTACTTCGCTTCCGACAGCTCGGTCTGGTGCGCGAACATCAGCGCGTGCATCTTCCAGAACTTCTCGTTCCCCTGCTTCGCGGCCGCCATCGCTGCCTTCGCCGCTGGCATCGCGTTCGGGTGGAAGCCGAGCGGCTCGTTGCGCCAGACCAGGCGGACGTTGTCCTTGTAGGTGTCGAGGATCTGCTTCAGCGTCGGCTCGACCCTTCCGCAGTACGGGCACTGGAAGTCGGACCATTCGACGATGGTCACCTTCGGCTTCTTCGAGCCCGCCCAGGGGCCGTCACCGGGGTCGACGTTGCGCGCCTGTGGTTGCGGGACGGCCGAGGGCGGCGGAGCGGGCGGACCGCTCTGGCCGTCCTTGATCAGGTGCTCGTACAGGTCCTTCCGCGCGACGCCGCTGCCCAGCGCCGCGTTGGCGCGCTTGAGCTGCCCCTCGAGGACTGCCTTGAACGACTCGAACGGCATCGCTCCCGAGACCCGCGCGCCGTTGATGAAGAAATGCGGCGTCCCATTGGCGCCCAGCTTTGCCGCCTGGGTCTGATCGTCGCGGATGGTCTGCGCGGTGTCCGCCGCGTTCACGTCGCGCTGGTAGCGCTCCATGTCGAGGCCGATGGCCTTGGCCATCGCGTCGACTTTCTCCTGCTTGAGCGCGTCCGGCTGGCGCGAGTTGTTCGCCTCGAACAGCTTGTCGTGCATCTCCCAGAACTTGCCCTGCTTCTGGGCCGCGATGGCGGCCCTTGCCGCGTACGGCGCGTCGGGATGCATGGGTAGCGGGTTGTGCTTGAAGACGAAGCGGACGTCCGCGCCGTAGCTCTTCTCGATCTGGCGGAGCGTATCCATCACCCGGCCGCAGAACGGGCACTGGAAGTCCGACCACTCGACGATGGTGATCTTCGCCTCCGCGCTTCCCTTCTGCGGAGCGTCGCCGAGCGCGACCTTGTAGATCTGGTCCGCGCCTGCCGGCGCCGGGGTGGGGGCTGCCGGCGGCGCATTGCGCAGGGTGGTTCCCAGCCCGCCGCCCTTCGCGGCCATCTGCTGGCCGACGGCGAAGCCGGCGACAGCGCCTACGCAGACGGCGACAAAGACGTTCCAGTTGCTCTTCACTTGGACCCCTTCGTTCACTGCCGGACGGCAGGCGGACGAAACGCTAACATGAAAAACATTGGCGTGCCGCCGCTCATTCCGCCGCCAAGAGCGCCGATTTGTGTCTCAAAGTGCGCGCCGGAACACGACCTGCGCCGCCCGGGCGAGCGCCTTCTGGACCAGCCGGTCCGCGGCCGGAGCGTCGGTGCAGGTGGCGACCAGCCGCAGCAGCGTTCCCCGCTCGTCGACGCGGACGTAATAGACCTCGGGCTCGGCGGCCGCATGATCGAGGTGCTCGTAGCTCTTCGCCAAGGCGAGCAGGGCGGAGCGCACGATCTCCGGGGAGCCCGCCGCGGGCACCAGCGCCTCCGCGCGGGCGACGCGCGTGACGCCGCCCATGGTGGCGTTCTTCACCACCTCCGACGCCAGCGCGTCGTTGGGGATGATGAGCCGTCGCCCGTCTCCGAGGCGAAGCACCGTGTACGTGAAGTGGATGTCCTCCACGATGCCGCGCTCGCCGCGCAGCTCCACGTCGTCGCCGATGCGGATCGGCTGAGTGATCGAGATGGTCAGCCCGGCGATGGCGTTGCCGAGCGTGCCGCGGGCGGCGAACCCGACGATGATCCCGGAGATGCCGGCCGATGCGAGAAGGCCGGCGGAGATCACGCGCAGCGCCTGGAACTGCGAGAGCACCACCGCCGTGGCAGTGATCCAGATGCCGACGTTCAAGAGCCGCCGGGTGAGCGCGAGCTGCGTGGCGGTTTCCGGAAGCAAGGTCCCGCGCTGGCGATGCCGCTCGAGCGTCCGCCGGAAGGCGAGATTGATGAAACGCGACAAGACAGAGGCGAGGGCCAGCAGCACCACGGCCGTGACCACGTGCCTGGGCTGCAGGTCTCCCACGAGGGCGGACCACAACGACGGTTTCGCCGGCGCAGCGACGTCGAGGGAAGAGAGCACGGCGCCGGAAGGTTGATCCGGAGGACCGATCCGTCAACCGCAGAAGTTGCGGCACGTCCAACCCCCGGTACCATGCCCACGGTGAACGACAACCGCCGCCGTTTGCGTCCGCGACCCGTCTTGATCGTCACAGCCTGCGCAGTCGCCGGCCTTTGCTTCGCCGCCCGCGGCCAGCAGGCCCCGGAACAGAGGCCTGGCGAAAGCCCGCCCGCCATGGACGCCGACGAGATCACTCCCGGCGAGCAGATGGGAGAGCCCGACGAGGCGAACGCCCAGGACATCGCCAACGCCGTGGGCGAGGCGCAGGCGGAGCTCGACGGCGGCGCCTCCGAGGCGCCGGCGGAGGTGAAGCAGGTTCCGGCCGCGGCGACGAACGCCGTCGTGCAGCACGTCGATCATCCGCAGGGGCTGGGGCTCTGGAAGAACGCGAAGATCGTCGGCGGCGCCTACGTGGCGAAAACTCCCGAAGGCAAGCAGGCCCGGCTGACGCTGGAGCCCAAGCTGCAGGGATCGATGGAGAAGCTCCTGCGCATGTACAGGCCGGTCGGCGCCGCCGTCGTGGCGCTCGACCCGAAGACCGGCAAGGTCCTGGCTCTGGCCGAGTACGGGGAAGGCGGGGCCACCCAGTCCCTTTATCCGGCCGCCTCCGTCTTCAAGATCATCACCGGCGCGGCCCTTTTGGAGAAGGGCGTCAACCCCGACGTGGAGACCTGCTACCACGGCGGCGTCCACCGCCTGGTGCGAAAGCTCCTCGAGGACAAGCCGCACCTCGACCGCCGGTGCCTTTCGCTGAGCATGGCCCTGGCCAAGAGCGCCAACGTGGTGTTCGCGAAGATGGCGGTGAAGCACCTCGACGCGGACGACCTGCGCAAGGCGGCCGAGCAGTTCCTCTTCAACCGGCCCATCTTCGACCAGCCGCTCGAGCAGTCGCGCGCGCAGATCCCCGAGACCGGGCTGGACTTCGCGAAGAGCGCCGCTGGATTCGGCGAGGTGAAGCTGTCGCCGATGCACGCGGCGCTGATCGCGGCCGCGGTCGGCAACGGCGGTGTGGCCATGGAGCCTTCGCTGATCGACTCCATCGACGGCGAGGCGGTGGAGCCCACGGGATCCATGCGCCTGCTCAACCCGGAGACGGCCGGCACGCTGCGCGACATGATGAAGCTGACCGTCTCGCAAGGAACCGCTACCTATATCTTCCGCGAGCGCCACCGCAACGTGCTCGGCGACATCCAGGTGGCCGGCAAGACCGGCTCGCTCAGCATCCACAAGCGCCCGTTCAAGGACTACTCCTGGTTCGTAGGGTTCGCTCCCGCCGACGACCCGAAGATCGCCGTCGCCTCCGTGGTGGTGAACGGCCTCAAGTGGCGCATCCACGCGCCGTACATTGCGCGCGAGGCGCTGAAGGCCTATCTGGTGGGCGGCCCGCTCGGCCAACCCCCGGTCGCCCGGGTGAAGCACTACAGGCGGAAGAAGAGAAAAATCTGAGCCGCATGCACGAAGTCGTCCTCTATACCCGCGACCGATGCTCCTTGTGCCGCACGGCGAAAGCGGCCATTCTCGCCCTGCGCCGCGAGTTCGCCTTCGAGTTCCGCGAGATCGACATCGGCTGGTCCGGCGAGTTGTACGAGGAGCACAAGCACGACATCCCGGTGGTCGAGATCGACGGACAGCGGGCGTTCAAGCACCGAGTCGACGCCGCGGTGCTGAAGGAGAGGCTGTCGCCGTCATGAGCAAGCCGTACTCGGGGATTCCGCTCGACGAGAAGCGCACCTGGGTGGTGCCGCGCTGGCTCAAGGAGGCGTTCGTCGCCTTCGCCATCGTGTCCGTGCTCGCCGTGGGCATCTCCAAAGGCGTCCAGCATTTCGGCGCTGTCAGCGACCGCGCTCGCAGCGCGGTGGAAGCCGATGAGATGGACGGCAAGCCCGCCTTCAGCTTCAAGCTGCCGGCGCGGGGAGGGGGCGAGATCGATCTCTCCTCGCTCCGCGGCAAGACCGTGCTGGTGAACTTCTGGGCGACCTGGTGCCCGCCCTGCCGCGAGGAGATGCCGAGCCTTTGGCGCCTGGCGCAGTCGTTCGATCCGCAGAGCTTCGAAGTGGTCACCGTCAGCGTGGACGACGGATGGGAGCCCGTCGAGAAGTTCCTCGCAGCGCCGAGGACGCCGTACCGGGTAGCGCTCGACGAGGGGGCCAAGGTGTCGCGCACGTACGGGACCACCAAGTACCCTGAAAGCTACTTAGTGGATCGAGACGGCAAGCTCCGGCTGAAATTCGTCGGCCCGCGCAACTGGACCGACCCCAATGTCGCGACCTTGCTTCAGGAGTTCGGGGCGCGGCGCAAGGGCTAGCCCGTCCCCCGCGGGTACGACCAGGGGCTTCGGACAGTCCGTTTGAAATTTATATATTTTTAAAAAATCCTGTTCCCGTTGTGGGTTGCGACGAGCCCGGCCGGAAAGCGCAAAAAGCCGCCATTTCCCTGGAAATACGGCAGGTTGGCGCCCTGACGACGCAACACGCCAAGTGAAATTCCCAACGAATCCGCCCCCTGCCGCGGGCCGGCTTTCGGCTTGTTTCGCCCAAGATTGGCGGGCTATAAGGCATTGCGCCCGGGAATTTGCAAATTTCCAAACCGGGCAGGAGGCGCAGCTTGGCGATCAAAGTCGCACTGATGGGCCTCGGGGCCATCGGCCGCGGCATTGCTCGCTGCGCGCTCCAGAAGCACGATCTGGAGATCGTCGCCGCTATCGATCTCGACCACCACCGTGTAGGCAAGAAGTTGTCGGACGTAGTGGACGCTCCGACGCCGGACGTCGTGATCGGGTCCGACGCAAGCGCGGAGATGCGCAAAGCCCAGGGCGGCATCCTCTTGCACGCGACGGGCAGTCGGCTCGACCGGGTCGAGGGCGAGCTCGCGCAGGCCCTCACCGCGGGCCTCTCCGTCGTTTCCACCTGCGAGGAGCTTTCCTATCCCTGGCTGCGGCATCCGGAGATCGCCGAGCGGCTCGACAAGCTGGCACAGAAGCGCAAGCGGGCGCTCCTCGGCACCGGCGTCAATCCGGGTTTCGTGATGGATCGGCTGCCTGCCACCCTGGGAGCGGTCTGTGGCCGCGTCGACCGGGTCCGCGTCACGCGGGTAGTGGATTCGCGGACCCGCCGCAAGCAGCTGCAGCTCAAGACGGGCGCGGGACTGAACGAGGAAGAGTTCGACCGGGGCGTCGACGAGGGCACCATCGGGCACGTCGGCTTGATGGAATCCGCCGCGCTGGCGTCGCTGGGGGTGGGCTTGGAGGTCGACGAGGTCGACGAGTCCATCGATCCGGTGGAAGCGGACGAGGACCTGCAGGGCGACGGCTTCACGGTGCCGAAAGGCGGGATCGTCGGGCTCAAGCAGGTGGCGCGCGCTTTCCACGACGGCAAGGAGGTGGCGGTGCTCGACCTCACCATCGCGCTCGGCGCTCTGGAGCCGCGCGACGCCATCGAGCTCGAGGGAGACCCCGGGATCCGCGTCATCATCCCGGGCGGCACGCATGGCGACAAGGCGACCGCCTGGACGGTGGTCCACGCGGCGCCGCTGGTCCAAGGGTCCGAGCCAGGCCTGATCAGCGTTCTGGATCTGCCGGCGGGGAGATAGGGAGCGAACGTGGTCGATCGCAGCGCAACAGGGCGGGAAGCGAAAGCCGCCGTCAACGAGGTGGAGAGGGGCGCGATCCGGCGCTTCGCCGAGGCCATCGGCGAGACCAACCCCATCTACTTCGAAGAGGCCGCCGCGCGCGCCGCCGGGTATCGGAGCGTCGTTGCTCCGCCGACCTTCCCCACCACGCTCAGGGCCGCGTCCGATCTGCGCGAAGGCCTGATGCTCTCGCCGGGCAAGCACCTGTTACAAGCGGAGCAGAGCTTCGAATACGCCCGGCCGATCGTGGCCGGCGACAAGTTGACGGTCCGCAGCAAGGTGGCGGGCATCGAGAGCCGCCCGACGCCCAGCGGCCCTACCGACGTCGTGATCATCGAGGACGAGGGCCGGGACGAAGCCGGCGAGCTCGTCTACCGCTCCCGCCAGCTCTGGGTGGTGCGGATGGCGCCCAAGCACGCGCCAGGAGAAATCCATGACTAGCCGCAGCACGGCCAAGAAAATGGCCAGGCCGGGGCACAAGCCCGCGTCGAAGTCGGCTTCGAAGAAGCCGAAGGCGAAGCTCGCCAGGGTGACGAACTTTCCCACCGCGAGCGTGAAGAAGCCGCTGCCGGCGGCAAAGAGGTCCTCTCCGCCTCCCGCCTCCCAGGCGCGCAAGTCGGATCCGCCGCCGCGCGGAATGCCGGCGCTGACGCCTCCCAAGCAGGTGCAGGAGCCGAAGCAGAGCCTGGCCCGGAGCTTCTACTGGAGCGAGCTGCGGGTCGGCGACGACCTGCCTCCTTTGACGAAGCCGGCCATCGACCGGGTCCAGATCGTCCGTTATGCGGCCTCTTCCGGCGACTTCAACCGGCTCCATCTCGACGAGCCTTACGCGCACGCCGTCGGATTTCCGGGCCTGTTTGCGCCGGGCATGCTGGCGATGGCGTTCGTCGGGCAGCTGCTCACCGCCTGGCTGCGGCGCGGGCATGTGCGCAAGCTCGGGGCGCGCTTCATCAAGATCGTCTGGCCCGGCGACGAGCTGACCTGCCACGGCCGCATCGCCGAGCTGCGCCGGGAGACCGGCGCCTGCTACGCCGACGTCGAGCTGTGGGCGGAGAACCAGAAGGGCGAGCTGGTGCTGCGCGGCCAGGCCACCTGCGAGTTGTACGAGTCGCCGCAGAACGGCGGCGCCGACGGCGGCGGGTTGCTCTTCGCGCTGCAGCAGTCGGGACCGGCAGCGACGGCGGCACAGAAGCCCAAGTCGTCTCCTCCGCAGCCGCCGTCGAAGCCGCCGAAGAAGAAGTAGGAGTGAAGCGGGGCACGCTCCTTCCTGCTGCGCTCCTGGCGGCGGCGGGATGTCATTCGCAGAAGCCTGCGGCGCCGCCTCCCGCTTCGCCCCCCGCGAGGGCGGCGTCCGCTCCGGATCGCGCCGAACGTGCCCGAGCCCATCTCGGCGCCGCGCGGGACCTGCGGGCGCGCATCGCCCAGGCGGAACAGCGGCTCGACCCCGACACGGCGGCGATCGCCGGCGATGCACAAGCGTGCGCGGCGGAAGCGCACCAGTCGTGGACCTGCCTCTATCAGGAAGCTGCCGGCGTGGCGGATCCCGCGGCGAAGATCGGCCGCGAAGGAGCGGAACCGCTCTACCTCCAGGCGGTATGCACGGCGATCTGGGCGCGGATGCAGGGATTCACTCCATTGATCGAAAGGCGCGGCGAGCTCATGGCCGCCTTCGCGCGGGTAGCGCAGCTCGCGCCCGATCTCGACGGAGCGGGAGCGGACCGCGAGCTCGGCGCCCTGTACGCCGCGTTGCCGGCGTATGCCGGGGGCGAGCTGGACGAGGCACGCCGGCACCTGCTGGCGGCGGTGGAGCGCGCGCCGAAGGAATCGCGCAATCACCTGGTCCTGGCCCGGACGGTGGCGGTGAAGGCCCAGGATCGCGCGCTCTTCCGGGAACACGCGGCGATTGCCGCCAGCTCCGGCGATCCGGCCGTCGCCGCCCAGGCGCAGGCGTTGCTCCAGCGCGAGAGGGATCTCTTCGGGCCGGCGGAAGCGGCGCAGCCGATACCCGGCGGGCCGCAGAAGTGAAGCGGTCTACTCCGGTCTCGTCGCCTCCCACGTTCCCGGCAGCTTGCGGTCCAGGGGGAAGAAGAAATCGCCGGTCCATTTTCCGTCCTCCAGCCGCGCTTCGTCCGCCACGCCGGAGACGTTCGCGCTGCCGCTGAACTCGAGCGTGTCGGCCGAAACCGGCCAGGCGCGCGCCAGCGCCTGCGCAACGCCGTCGCCGATCGCGCGCATTCCCCGGCCGCAGAGCGCCTGCACGGTGCCCTCGTCGACGATGCCGTCCGTGGCGCTCTCCACGTCGCGCGCCAGGCCGTCGCAGTCGACGATGCACCCCATCCCGGGAGCGCACTCGGTCGCTTCCTCGATGCACTGGAACTCCCCGCCCGTGACGACGCCCAGGAGCTGGTCGTAGAGGATGAGGAGCACCTTTCCCATCGTCAGCCGCGCGCGACGCTGATTTATCTGGAGGCCGTAGTCCGCGCCGTCCTTCACCAGCGTCGCGTTGAAGGGCGAAAGCTCGACGCTGACCGACGGCAGGACCTCTCCCCTGCATTGCGCGGTCTCGTCGAAACCCGAATCGTGGGTGAGGACGTCGATGCGGGCGCACTCCGGCGGCTTGTCCGGATCGCCGGCGATCTCCCCGTCGCAGAGCGGTAGCCAGTAGAAGACCAGGCTCGTCCAGACTTCGGTGCCGCTCAGGTGCGCCAGGTCGGTGGTGCGCGTCAGGCGCATCGCTCCTTCGCTGCGAAGGTTTCCCAGAATGGTGGCGAAGTCGTCGCAGAGGTGGATGAGCTGCTGCATCCAGGCGGGTAGATACTGCTGCAAGAGCCGCGCGACGAACGCGTTGACGATCGCCTGGAGCCAGCCCGGGATTCCCGGGATGGTGAGCTGGCCGAGGAGCGTCTGATCCATCAAGCGCAGCGCCTTGAAGATCTCCTGTGCCGAGAACGGCAGGACATCGTGGATGCGGAAGTCGTGTCGCGTCAGCCAGAGGCCGGTCACGTCAGGGACGTCCTCGATCGGGCATGCACCGCCACAAGGCGGCGGCTCGCAGATCCCGAAGGCGCAGCGGATGGTGACGTCGAACGTCACCTGCGCGTCCCCCGCCGCCGACTCGGCGACCACCCGCCAAGGGCCTTCCGCCGCTTGGGAGGTGACGAGAAAGGCCTGCGCCTTGCCGCCGGCGCCGGTCTTCGCGGTGGCCGTCCGGGAGACGCCCGCGCTCCAGTGGGCGTTGGCGATGGCCGGGAGCGTAAACGTGATGGTGTCGCCTTCGATGGGCGCCCCCGTGTCCGCGTCGAGCTCGCGGACCTTCAAGGAAACGGTGCCTGCGACGCCGGCGAGCGTCGAGCCGTGCGCGCCGTCGGCGGAGACGGACGTCGCGGGCGTGGGAACCACGCGGAGGGTGCGGCGCAGCGGCACGACGTCGACCGCGAACGCGACGGGCGCGGCCGCGCGCTCCGGCGCCGTGACGGCCAGATGAAAGGCGGCCGGCGTGGACCCGGCGGTCAGACGCACGGTGGCGACCCCTTCGTCGTCGGTCACGACGTCGCCGGCGTCGATCCTGGCGCCCGCCGGATTGCCGTCGAGAAAGGCGAAATGAATCCGCGCGCTGGCGACAGGGCCGTCTTCGCTGGCCGCGAGCAATGCCTGCAGCGCGCGGACCTCCCCGGGATGGAGGGTGATGGCGGGGTCGCCGATGAGCGCAAGTGTGTACCTGCGTGCATCTGCCCCGGCCGTCGGAGTGGCGATCTCGTCTCCGCATGCGACAAGCAGGGAAGCCAGCGAGGCGATGAGGACGCGGGAGGACATGGGATGTCCGGCCTCCAGGAGCAGTCTGCGGCGATCGTGAACGACGCGGCGTCGCTCGACCATCGGTCAGACAGCGGTCCCCTTCGCGGCGTTGTTCCAGGGTGGTACAGAGTCAGGATGTCGCTGCGCGGCCAGGCGCTGCAGGAATTCGACCTGCCCGTGGCACCGCAGCGCATCGACGAGCTCGCTCCCACGACGCCCGATTCCGAAGCCCTCCGCGTGCACGCTCCAGCGGGGCGATTCCTCCTCTTCTGCGGCGCCGGCGCGCTCTCGCTCGCATTCGAGGCCACGCTGTTCGACCTGCTCGCGGAAGCGCGCTATCCGGCGCCGAGGCCGCGCCGCGCGCGCCGCGGGTCGTTCATCGCGGTGCTCGGAGGGCAGCGCGCGGCGTCGTGCTACGCGTGGCCGCCGGGCGAGGAGCTCGTGGTCAGGGATGCGACGGTGCCGCAGGCGATGGAGGTGGGCAGGCTCCTGGCCCGCCTGCACCAGCTCGGCGAGACGCATCCGGCGGCGGTCGCCGACCCTTGCGACGCCCCGGCGCTCCTCGCGCGCTCGCCCTCCGGCCCCGAGCGGGAGGTGCTGGAAACGGTCATCCGCGAGCCGCTGCCCCCGCTTCCTTCGGGTGCCGGCCACGGCGGTCTCAGTCCGGCGCGGGCGCTGTTCATCGGCGACCGGTGCAGCGCGGTGCTTCCGTCCGGATTGTCCGGGTCCGGAGCGCTCGTCGTGGATCTGGCCGAGACCGCCGTCGGTTGGATGGCGGGAGCGAACCGGCCGTCCGCAGCGCTGCGCGCGCTGACCTCCGGATACCAGGCTTTGCGCCGGCTCCTGCCGGAGGAGAAGGACGCCTTCTTCGCGGCGCTTCGCTTTGCCGCCGCCCGGGACGGAGCGCGGCGCCTTGCCACCGGCCGCTCCGGAGCGCTGGACGCGCTGCGCGCCGTCGAATCCGTAGGCGAGCTGGAGGCGCGCGCCGCCGCCGGCTGAACCGGGGAGCGCCCTACAGTCCGGAGGCGATCTTCCACTCGCCGTTCAGGCGAACGAAGCGCATGCGGGCGTCGTCGCTCTCGCTCTTCCACTTCTCGCCGCTCGGCGTCGCCACCGCGTAGCGGAGGACCTGGAAGTAGTCGAGGCGGGCCTGCTCGCCCTTCACCTCGAGGTCCTTGATCGTCGCCTCCAGGCGCAGGCCGGTAACCTTCGACAGGTCGCCCTTCAGCCTGTCCTGGAGCGTGCCGTGATCGGCGGGGCCGATGCCGCGCGAGGGGTCACCCGGATCGGTGTAGTCCGGCGTGGCCAGCGCGAGGATGGCGGTCGGATCGCGCGCCTCCAGGGCCAGCTTGAATCGGCCGAACACGTCCAGCACGGCGCGGTTCTGCGCCGTGTCGCGGATGTTGGTTCCGGGCAGCGTCGCGTGGGAGCAGGCGGCGCCGATCAGGCAAGCGAGCGCGACTCCGAGTCTCATAGTCGCAGGATGTAGGCACAAAATGCGGATCGGTGGTAGCGAGAACGCGATGGAACGGTGGATCGACGTCGGTCCCGCCGATCTGATGGAAGGAGAGCTGCGAGGCCTGGAGGTCGGGGAACGGCTGGTGCTGCTCGCGCGCCATCTCGGCCGCATCACCGCGATGGACGATTCCTGCAACCACGCCGGGTGCCTTCTCTCCGGCGGCTGGATGCAGGACAAGAAAGGCGCGGTGGTGTGCCCCTGCCACGAGTACGCCTTCGAGCTGGGCAGCGGCCGGAACGTCACCTTTCCGCGCCTGTGCGACGATCAGCCGGTCTTCGAGGTGCGCGTCGAGCGCGGTCGCGTCATGATCCGTCTTCCGGAGTAAGCCATGCCGCACGACCACGCGCACGGCCACGGCGATGTGCCGCATCAGCACAAGGCTCGCGCCCCGGCGCACGCCAAGGTCTACGTCATCACCTGCTCGGATTCGCGGACGACCGAGAGCGACGAGGGCGGCCGCATCATCCGGGCGCAGCTCGCGGATGCCGGCCACGCGATCGCCGGTTCGGTCATCGTGCCCGACGAGCCGTCGCGGATTGCCCAGGAGCTCCAGCGCGCCCGCGAGGCGGGAGCCCAGGTCGCGCTGATCACGGGTGGCACGGGCATTACCTCCCGCGACAGCACGTTCGAGGCGGTGAGCGCCGCCATCGCGCGGCCGCTGCCCGGATTCGGCGAGCTCTTCCGGATGCTTTCCTTCGCGGAGATCGGCAGCGCCGCCATGCTGTCGCGGGCGGTCGCCGGCGTCAGCAAGGAGGGGCTGATCGTGTTCGCGATGCCGGGAAGTCCCGCCGCCGTCCGGCTCGCCTGCGAGCGGCTGATCCTGCCGGAGCTGGGGCATCTGCTCGAGGAGCTCGGACGGTGAAGAGCTGGGCGCGCGCGGAGCTCCTGCGTCCCGCGCTGGAGGCGCTTCTTCTGGCGACGGATGCGCCGGAGAGGATGCGCGGCGACCCGGTGGAGCTGCCGCACCAATACGCGGATGCGCCGGACGTGGAGGTGACGGCGCTGCTCTGCGCGGCGCTGGCGTACGGGCGCGTCGATCTCTTCAAGCCGCGCCTGCGTGTGCTGCTCGATGCGCTCGGGCCTTCACCGTCGCAGCTGGCGAGGTCGTCGGGGCCGAAGGAGCTGCTGCGGCGCGCGAGCGGCTTCTCGTACCGGATGACCGACGCGCGCGACGTCGCCTGCCTCCTGCACGGAGCGGGCGCCATCCTTCGCCGCCACGGATCGCTGGGGGCGTGCTTCACTGCACACTATCGGAAGCTGGGGACGGTGCGCGGCGCCCTCGGCGCATTCGTCGACGACCTTTGCGCGCCCGACTTCCGCCCCATCACCGGCCAGCGCGGGCCCACGCGGCGCCTCAAGCATCTGCTCCCACACCCCGATCGCGGCAGCGCCTGCAAGCGCATGAACCTGTTCCTGCGCTGGATGGTGCGCGGGCCCGACGGAGTCGACTTCGGCCTCTGGCGCGAAGTGCCGGCGGCGGAGCTGGTGGTGCCGCTCGATACACATGTCCACCGGATCGGCCGCTTCATCGGCCTCACCCGCCGCAAGGATCTCTCCTGGAAGACCGCCGAGGACGTGACCCGAAAGCTGCGCCTGCTCGACGCCGCAGACCCGGTCCGTTACGACTTCGCCCTCAGCCATCTCGGCATCAGCGGGACCTGCGCAGCCCGGAAGGATGCCCGTCGCTGCGCAGGCTGCCCGTTGAAGCCTATTTGCAGATACTGGGTTTGACCGCGGTCAGTCGACCTCGTGCGTCGGCTGGATCTTCGGCTTCTCCTCGAGATTGGGCTCTCGCCCCATTCCACCGCGCTGCTTCTCCTGATCGCGCTTCTCGATGTTCTTGCCCTGGCCCGGCCGTTCCTGGCCAACGCGCTGCGCATCGCGCTGCGGGGTGCCTTCGCCGAGCTCGCCTTCCTGACCGAGCGTGCCGCCTCGTTCCAATCCCTTGTCCTTTGGCATGGTGACCTCCTACGAAAATGTTCTTGGCTCGCTGCGTAACCGACAAGGCACGGTGGCGCGGGCGCCCGCCCGCCCGTAGCTCGCTGCAGCGCAGGCGCGGTGCTCACGTTTACGGAGGAGGAAGCCCATGAAGACCGTTCTGGCGATCGCCCTCTCGCTCGCGCTCGCGGCTGTCGCGGCGAAGGAGGAAATGCAGATCCGCAACCAGGGCGTGGTGAAGGCCAAAGTCTGGTTGGCCGCGGCGGACCTGGAAGGTGCGCGCGTCAACCTCCGCGTGTTGACGGCGTTGTCCAACGACGCGACGGCCTGGAACTCGCGCCAGGCGGGGGCGTTGCTCAAGGACGCCAAGGAAGATCTGACGACGGCGCGGACGCACGCGCGCAGCCTGAAGTCGCTCCGCAGCAAGGACGCGCCGGAAGACCTGACCCGGCTCGACGCAAACCTCGGAACCGCCATCGCGCTCGTCGACAAGCTTCAGGCGCCCGTCGCGCGCGGCGTGAGCCCGAAGGGGGCGCATACGCGCGCCGACAACACCATGCTCGGCGGGGCGGCGAAGGATCGCGGAATGCCGCCGGGAAAGGGCGGCGACGTCACCAGCGACTCCGGCCGGGGACAGCGCGGCGGCACGCCCGAGGTGCAGCAGCTTCGCGACGGCATCAAGGCGGCTTGGGAAAAGCTCGAAGAGGCGAAGAGCGATCTCGACAAGGTGGCCCGCGCCTACGACACGACGGCCAAGCTTCCGGAGCCGTAGTTGCCGTTGAGTTGGCGCGGGTATTGGCTTAAAGACCCCGCGTGCGTCCCTCGGTCTTCATACGTCTGTTTGTGAACGGCGAAGAGCACGCGCTCGCCGTGCCGGCGCAGCGCACCTTGCTCGAGGCGCTGCGCTACGACCTGGGGCTCACCGGGTCGAAGCAGGGGTGCGACAAGGGCGACTGCGGCGCCTGTACCGTTCTCGCGCACGAGCGCGGTGGCAAGGGCCGGGGCGAGGCGATCCTCTCCTGCATCACGTTGGCGCAGGACGCGCAGGATCTGGAGATCACCACCATCGAGGGCCTGGCGGGGCCACAGGGGCTCGATCCGGTGCAGCGCGCGTTCGCCGACTGCGGCGCGCTCCAGTGCGGCTTCTGCCAGCCGGGGATGATGCTGTCGGCGCGCGCGCTGCTCGACAAGAATCCCCGGCCGACGCTGCCGCAGATCCAGGAAGCCCTGAGCGGCAATCTCTGCCGCTGCACCGGTTACACCAAGATCTACGAGGCGGTGCAGGTCGCCGCCGGATTGCGGGAGCCCGCGCGGCGCGCCCCGGTTCCCTCCGAGCGGGCGGCGCCGAGCGACTCGAAAGCGCAAGTGGTCAAGGAGATCGTCCCGTGAGCATCGGCGCGCGCTTTCCCAAGTCGGACGGCGTCGCGAAGGCCGACGGCTCCGGGATCTATGCCGACGACATCTCGCTCCCGCGGATGCTGTACGCGAAGATCCTCCGCTCCCCGCACGCGCACGCCCGCATCCGCGGGATCGACCTCGGCGCTGCGCTGGCGCATCCGGGCGTGGTGGCGACGCTTGTCGGCGCCGAGCTGCCGGCAAAGTACGGCGTCATTCCCTGGACGCAGGACGAGACGGCGCTGGCGGTGGAGAAGGTGCGCCATGTCGGAGACGCCGTCGCCTGTGTCGCGGCGGTCGACGAGCGGACGGCGGACGAGGCGCTGGCGCTCATCCAGGTCGACTACGAGGTCCTTCCGGCGGTGCTCTCGCCCGAGGACGCTCTCGAGCATCCGGAAATCAAGGTCAACGAGAAGGCGAAGATCGGCAACATCACCAAGCACGTCCACCTCCAGTTCGGCGAGGTGGACGAGGCGGTCGCCTCGGCGGCCGCGGTGGCGCGCGAGACGTACCGGTACGCCGGCTCCACGCACGTCCCCATCGAGCCGCATTGCGCCGTCGCGCGCATCGACGCCGACGGCAACCTCACCGTCTGGAGCTCGACGCAGATTCCCCATTACGTGCACCGCGAGCTGTCGCGCGTGCTCGGGCTGCCCCAGAGCAAGGTGCGGGTCATCCAGCCGCTGTTGGGCGGCGCCTTCGGCGGCAAGAGCGACCCGTTCGCGCTGGAGTTCTGCGTCGCCAAGCTGGCGATGAAGACCGGCCGGCCGGTGAAGATCCTCTACACCCGCGAGGAAGTCTTCTACGCGCACCGGGGCCGGCACCCGATGAAGATGGACGTGACGCTGGCGCTGGACGCGGACGGCCGCATCTCCGCCGTGGACAACAAGATCCTCATCGACGGCGGCGCATACGCTTCGTTCGGGCTGGTCACCGCGTACTACGCGGGCCAGCTTCTGACCGGCCCCTACCGTTTCGGGACCTATCGCTTCGACAGCTACCGCATGTACACGAACAAGCCGCCCTGCGGTCCCAAGCGGGGTCACGGGTCGGTCCAGCCGCGCTTCGCCTTCGAGGTCGCGCTCGACGAGGCCGCCGAGAAGCTCGGGATCGATCCCATGGAGGTGCGGCGGCGCAACTTCATCGGCGAGTTCGTGGAGACGGTGAACGGCCAGAAGATCACCTCCAACGGCTTCCTCAAGTGCCTGGAGCTGGTGGAGAAGGCCTCGGCCTGGAAGGAGCGCCACGGGAAGCTCGGCCGCGGGCGCGGGCTTGGGGTCGCGGGCTCGATGTACATCAGCGGCACCGCATATCCCGTCTACCCGAACGAGATGCCGCAGAGCGGGGTGCTGGTGAAGCTGGACCGTTCCGGCCGGGTCGCGATCTTCAGCGGCGCCTCCGACATCGGCCAGGGCGTGAACACGCTGCTCTGCCAGATCGCCGCAGAAGAGCTGCACTGCGATCCGTACGACGTGACCGTCGTCGCCGCGGACACCGACCTGACGCCGGTGGATCTCGGCGCCTACTCCAGCCGCGTGACGTTCATGGTCGGCCTCGCCGCCCGCGAGGCCTGCCAGAAGCTGGCGGCGAAGCTGCGCGCGGCGGGAGGGTCCACGTTCGCCGAGGCGTGTCAGAAGGCGGAGGCGGCGGAAGGCGCGCCGCTGGCGGCCGCCGGCGGATACCGGACGCAGAAGCTCGGCGGCGACTACCGCGGCGGCACCATCGGCGCCTCCCCGGCGTACTCGTTCACCGCCCACGTCGCGGAAGTCTCGGTGGACGAGGAGACCGGCATCTGGAAGGTGGAGCGGATCTGGGCGGCGCACGACTGCGGCAAGGCGCTGAACCCGACGCTCGTCGAGGGACAGATCGAAGGCAGCGTCTACATGGGCGCGGCCGAGGCGCAGATGGAGGAGATGGTCTACAACGACAAGGGACTGTTGTTCGGACCGTCGCTCCTCGACTACCGCATCCCCACCAGCCTCGACACGCCGGATCTGGACTCGTACATCGTCGAGAGCAACGACCCCGGCGGCCCCTACGGCGCGAAGGAGGCCGGGGAGGGCCCGCTGCATCCGGCGATTCCGGCCATCGCCAACGCCATCCACGACGCCTGCGGGATCCGCATCCGCGAGCTGCCCTTCTATCCGCAGCGCATCCTCAAGCTGCTCCGCGAGCGCGGCCGCCGCGGCGAGGAGCGGGTCGCCTCATGATGACGCTGCCCGACCTGACCGTGCTGCGCCCCGCCTCGGTGGCGGAGGCGGTGGAGGCGCTGCGCGCGAACCCCGGGGCGCGGCTGCTCGCCGGCGGGACCGACATCGTGCCGAATCTCAAGTACGGCATGTACGACACGCGCCACCTCGTCGCCCTTCGCGGTCTCTCCCGGGAGCTGCGCTACGTGCGCGAGGAGTCAGGGGACGTGCTGCTCGGCGCGCTCTGCAACATCGAGGAGCTGGCGCACAGCGAGGTCGTCAAGGCGCGGCTTCCCGCGCTGGCCGACGCCTGCAGGCAGATCGCCGGCCCGCAGTTGCGACGGATGGGGACGCTGGGCGGCAACCTCTGCCTCGACACCCGCTGCGTCTACATCAACCAGACCTATTTCTGGCGCAGCGCCCTCGGCTTCTGCCTGAAGAAGGACGGCAGCCTCTGCCACGTCGTGGCGGGCGGACAGCGGTGTGTGGCCGCGGCCTCGAACGATACGGCGCCGGTACTGCTGTCCCTCGACGCCACGGTGAAGACGGTCTCGCCGCGGGGCGGCCGCGTCATCCCGCTGCGGGAGTTCTACCTCGCCGACGGCATCCACAACACGGTGATCGAGCCCGACGAGCTGTTGACCGAAGTGCGCGT
Organism: Deltaproteobacteria bacterium; assembly: GCA_005879535.1. Taxonomy (NCBI): domain Bacteria; kingdom Pseudomonadati; phylum Myxococcota; class Myxococcia; species Deltaproteobacteria bacterium. The sequence goes on from VBKI01000050.1 coordinate 35,074, forward strand.
GCCCGCGGCGGCGTCGCAGCGGAGGCAGGCGTTTGCGAAGCTGCGCACGCGCGCCGCCATCGACTTTCCCGCTCTGAACCTGGCGGTCGCGCTCGAGCTGGACGGCAAGTCGGTGCGCTCGGTGGCGCTCGCGGTGGGCGCGTTGGCGGCGCGACCGGCGCTGATCAAGGGCCTCGAGGATCTGCAGGGGCGTCCGGCCGACGCACGCTTTGCCGAAGAGCTGGGCCGCCGGGCGCACAAGCAGTGCAAGCCTCTCACGAACATCGGCGTCGATCCCGATTGGCGGCGTGAGATCCTGCCCGTGCTGGTGCGCAGGGCTACGTTACGGGCTCTGGGTTAGCCGCGGGCGCACCACGCCGGGATCGCGCAGGTACGTCTCCGTCAGCCGCTTTCTGGGCAAGAGCCGCAGCGGCGCGCTCACGATCGACGTGGCATACGCTTCCGCGACGGCGAGCGCCTTTGCGGCCGCGCCGAGCTCCGCCAACGGCTTCGTCAATACCCCCATCCGCAACAGCCGCCGTTCCGCGCAGGCGACCGAGAAGCGGAGGAACTCCGGAAGTTGCGAGAGCACTTCGTGCTCCGGCAGCCGCTTGCGCATGAAGCTCGCCAGACGGCGGACCGCCCACATCGAGACCAACGACAGCCCCAGCAGACGCCGGCGCAGCGCTGGACGTCCGCGGATCGCTTCCATCGTGCGCTGCTCGCCGAACTCGACGTGCCGCTCCTCCTGCTTGACGGCGCGGGAGAGGATGGCGCGGATCTCCTCGTGATCGACGGTGTCGATCACGCCGTACAGAGCCATCAGCACGAAGCCCTCGCCGAGCGCCATCTCCAGGCAGACGTGCTCCTCGAAGCTGCCGGGCATCATTCCCGTGCTGAGGAACCGCACCATGCGGTGCGCCGGCGCGGGCGGCTCGCCGAGCAGCTCGAGGATCCGGACGAAGTTCTCGACGTGCTGGAACTCCTCGACTGCCTGGCGGGAGAAGAAGCGGGCGGCCTCCAGGTCCGGTGCCCGGTACAGCCAGTGTCCGCACTGGATCCCCGTCACCTCGCCGTACAGGAACTGGTTCGTCATCCAGCCGAGCAGGCGCCGGTCGCGATCCGGGTGCAGCCGCGCTCCGCGGAAATCGAACGTCATCTCTTCCCGCGAGAGCAGCATGTGGGGAAAGTTAGCACGTGTCGGCGCCCGGCTCGGCACTTGCGGAGGCGCTGCTTAGGGGTACCATCCTGCGATGCGCAGGTTGCACGACGAGCTCCGCGAGATCCGTGTTCCCTCGGAACAGCTCGCCCGCTGGGCGCTCGAGACACCGGTCGCGTTGCAGGAGGCCACGGCCGTCGCGCTCGCTTTCCTGGTCCATGCCGAGCACGCCGCGGCGACGCTGCTGCCGGTGCCGACGCTCCTGCGCAGCGAGCAGGCCATCCTCGATCCCGACGGTTTCCTCCGGCAGCCTCGGGGCGCCGTGGAGCACTTCCGGCTGCGCGCCCACCGCGCCATCGCCTGGATGGACCTGTTCATCTTCTTCCGCGAGCGCTTTCCGGTTCCGGCGCAGCGGCATACCCCGGACGCGCTCTACAACATGGGCCAGCTGTTCGGCAGCCACGGCGACGAGGTGGAAGCGGCCGTCGACCTGCTCATCCGCGAGTGCGTGATGGCGGAGATCGAGGAGATCCTTTCGCGCACCTTGACCTACCCGCCACTGCAGATGCTGCTGCAGATCCTCCGGGAGACCGACCCGCAGCGCAGCGCCGAGGCGCGGCGCCTCGCCGCACCCATCCTGGGGGATCTCTCCGGCGCCCGGCTCTGGAAGGTGCGGACGCGGCTGGTCACCACCAGCACCCGCGCGCTGCTCGCCGCAAAGCCGTTGCTCGACGAGGTCGAGCGCGGGGGGCTGAAGGTTGACCGGACCCGGGCTGCGCGCGGATTTGCCCGCCGATTGGAAGAGGCAATCTCCGAATTGCCGGCTGCTTCGGTGCTGCAATCCATCCTGCGGCAACTCGCCGGATCTGCCGATGGCGACGCTTCGCGTCAGCCGCCCGCCTGATAGATTGGCTCAGCGCCCTCTCTCCGCGTAGATATGCCCCCGCGGGGGACCGAATTTCCACATGCTGGCGACGCCCGCCGCCATCAGGCAGAGGAGTCCGGCGACGAGCAACCAGATCGTCTGGCGCGGAGGAAGCAGCCGGCGCATACGTCGCCATCGTAACTCCGCACCGATTCGAAGTCACATCCCGCAAACGAAATAGCGGTGGGCCCGTGTCGTAGAGGCGGCAACCGCGGAGGTTTGTCTTGATCGTGTCGAGCGAAGCCGAGCTCCCACAACCCACGCGTGCCGCGCCGCCAGCCCTGGTGGCGTTGGTGGCGCCGGATTCCGGCATGGAGCGGCAGGCCAAGGTGGGCAAGGCGGGGCTGGCGGTGGCCATCGCCATCGCTTGCTCGCTGTTCGCGGCCTTTGGCCATTCCATGCGCGTCGACGCGCAGTCCGCGACGCTGCAGAAGCTGGACGCGGCAGGTCAGCTCGCTTCGATGAGCGACCGGGCCATCGAGGACGAGACGCGCAATGCCGAGCGCCTGTTCCAGGTGATGCGCGTCGCCTGGGGAGCGCTGGAGACGCCCGTCTTCCTTCTGCTCGGCGCGCTCGCCGTGGTCGTCCTGGTGTGGTTCCTGCGGGGCAAGGTGAAGGGGCGGGGAGTATTCCCTGTCGCGGCAGCTGTTCTTCTCCCCGGCGCCATCGCCAACCTGCTCGACGGCATCACGGCGCTACGCCAGGAGTCCCTGCCCGCGGGCCCAGCCGTCCTGACTCCGCGGAACGTCAGCGCGGTCCTTGCGGCCCTCGGGCACACGCTGTCGGGCGCCGCCCTGAAGCTCGGCAATGCAATCGACTTCTTCTCGCTCTGGGCCGCGGTCATGATGGCGTTTGGCGTGGCGGCGGTGGGGGACGTGTCCGCGAAGCGCGCGCTGATCGGGACGCTCGCCGCCTGGCTCTGTCTTCGGCTGGTCGTCAGCGTCGCAATGGGGGGATAGCGGTGGTCCGCGGATTCATCTTTGCAATGATTGTCTCGGCCGCTGCGGTGGCGCAGCCTCCTCCTCTCACCCTGGACGACGCGGTGAAGCTCGCGCTGCAGCGCAATTCGGATCTGCAGCGCCAGATCCTGCTCACCCTCTCGGCCGAGCAAGACCGCGTCATCGCCCGCTCCGCCGTCCTGCCCCGTCTTGACTTCAACGCGTCCGTCGGACGGACGCGACAGGGCGCCGGCGACGTCGTCGTCTCCGGCGTGTCTTTTCCGCAGTCGGCCTCGAACTTCAGCAGCGGCAGCGCCGGTCTCAATCTCCGCCAGTTGATCTTCGACGGCGGCAAGTGGTGGAACAACGTCTCGGCCGCCAACCTCGCCTTCGACGCCAACGTGGCGCAAGTCGATGAGCAGCGGCTGCAGATTACCTACCTGGTCGAGCAGCGCTTCTACGAGTTGGTGCGCGCACAGCGACAATTGCTGGTGCTGTCCGACGCGGCGAAGCGCAGCCGCGACCAGGCCGATTACACGCAGCGCCTGTTCGAGGGCGGCCGCGCCACGCAGGCGGACGTATACGCGGCGCGGGCGAATCGCGACAACGACGAAGTCACGCGGCTCGGCCAGGAGCGCCAGGTCGAGCTGGCGCGCGCCGACCTTTCCGTCGCTATCGGCCTCGATCCCGGGGCGCCCCTGACCGTCGCGGAGCCCCGCAACATGCTCGCCGCGCCTAATCAGCCTCCCCAGCTGCAACCTGCCGTCGAGCAGGCCCTGACCAATCGGCCCAGTCTCAAGGCGTTCGCGCTGACGGCTGAGTCCAACCGCAAGCTCGCCAGCGCGGCACAAGGCGATTATTGGCCGACGGTCTCGGTGAACGGTTTCTGGCAGCGCGGCACGCGCGATGACCTGAACAAGCTCTTCGAGACGCCCGCTCGCGAAAGCCAGGCCGGGTGGAGCTTCAACCTGAGCTGGAACTTGTTCAACGGCCTTTCGACCCAGGCCAACGTCCGCAAGGCGGAGCTCCAGACCGCGCTGGCGGAGAACGACCTGGCGAGCGGGCGGCGTGCAGTCGCCTCCGACGTCGAAAAGGCGGTGGCGCAGCTGGCAACAGCGCGCGCGCAGGTGCAGGTAGCGCAGCAGGCGGAGCAGACCGCGCGTGAAGGTCTGCGTCTTGCGCGCACGCGCCAGGAAGTGGGCGTGGGGACTCAGCTGGAAGTGCGGGACGCGGAGCTGAAGCTCACGCAGGCGCAGTTGAACGTCGTCGGATCACTGGTGGACGGCCGCGAGGCCGAGGCGGCCCTTCGCAGGGCACAGGGTGGAACATGACGAAGGGACGCTGGATCCTCGCCGGATTGGTGGTGGCGCTGGTGGGTTTCGCCACCGTGATGGGCTTGCGGCCGAAGGCGCCGCCGCCGGTGGAGGTGACCACTTCGGCGGCGAAGAAGGGGACCGTCACCCGGGTGGTGACGGCCGCCGGACACCTGCAGGCCCGCGAGACGGTGAAGGTGAGCAGCAACGTCACCGGCGACCTGCTCTCCCTGAGCGTGAAGGAGGGCGATCACGTCAACCGCGGGCAGGTGCTGGGTCAGATCGACAAGCGCTTCTACGAGACGCAGGTGACGCAGTTCCGCGGCGCGGTGGCCTCTGCGCGCGCGTCGATCGCCCAGATCGAGGTGGCCATCGAGCAGGACAAGCGCGACGTCGAGCGGATGAGGCGGCTGACCGACGAGAGGCTGGCGAGCGCCGCCGAGCTGGACAAGCTGGTGACGCAGCTGAAGATGGACGAAGGCCGCCTCGCCGCGCAGAAGGAGCTGGTGGCGCAGAACGTCGGCCAGCTGGAGACCGCGCTCTACAACCTCTCGCGCGCGACGCTGACGGCGCCCATCGACGGCACCGTCCTCGAGCTCAGCCACAAGGTGGGCGAGCGCATCCGCGGCTCCGACTTCTCCGAGGACGTCGTGATGCTGATGGGTGGCCTCGCGGACATGGAGGTCAAGGCGGAGGTCGGGGAGCACGAGGTCGTGGCCATCCACGTCGGCGACGACACGGCGGTGGAGATCGACGCCATTCCCGACAAGCAGTTCAAGGGGCACGTGGTCGCGGTGGGCAAGAACGCCCAGATCAAGAACCCCGGCACCGACGCGGAAGTGACCACCTTCTTCGTCCGCGTGGGGCTCGACGTTCCACCCGAGAGCGCGCTGCCGGGCATGTCCAGCGCGGTGTCGATCTCGACGGCCACGCACGACAACGTGGTGATGATCCCGATCCAGGCGGTCACCTCGCGCGAGGCGAAGAAGAAGGAGCAGAAAGCCGCGCCGCGCGAGGGCGAGATCAAGGTGGCCGACGCCACCACCACGACCGGGACCAGCGGGACGAACGGGGGGTACGGCAAGGACGATCCGCCCACCAAGGCGGCGACCGGCAAGCCCAAGCCGGTCAAGGTGGTCTTCGTGGTCGACAAGGACGGCGTGACGCAGATGCGCGAGGTGCAAACCGGCATCGCCAGCCGCACCGACGTGGAGGTGCTGAGCGGCATCGCCGAGGGCGAGACGGTGGTGGACGGCCCGTATCGGACGCTCGCCCGCGAGCTGCAGGAGGGCCAGAAGGTCAAGCCGCAGAAGCCCGGCCAGGGGGCCGGGGACAAGGGCCCTCAGGGCGGCCGTAGCTGATCAGGCACTTGGCTACGGCCGGAGAACACATGCCGCTCATCGAGCTGGAACACATCGTCAAGACGTACGACCTGGGCCTCTCGAAGGTCCCCGCGCTCCGGGACATCCACTTTCCGATCGAGCGGGGCGAGTTCGTCGCCATCGTCGGGCAGTCGGGGTCGGGCAAGTCGACGCTGATGAACATCATCGGCTGCCTCGACGTGCCCACCGCCGGGCGCTACCGGCTGTCCGGCCGCGACGTGAGCACGCTCTCCGACGACGAGCTGGCGGACGTGCGCAATCTCGAAATTGGATTCGTCTTCCAGAGCTTCCAGCTCCTCCCGCGCGCCAGCGCGCTGGAAAACGTCGAGCTGCCGCTCGTCTACCGCGGCGTCAGCAAGAAGGAGCGCCGCGACCGCGCCGTCGAGGCGCTGAAGATGGTGGGACTCGAGGACCGGATGAAGCACAAGCCGGCGGAGCTTTCCGGCGGCGAGCGGCAGCGGGTGGCGATCGCGCGTGCCCTCGTGACTCAGCCCTCGCTGCTGCTGGCCGACGAGCCCACCGGCAACCTCGACAGCCGGACCGGCGAGGAGATCGTCGGTCTCTTCCTCGAGCTGCACGGACGCGGCAATACCATCGTGCTGGTGACGCACGAGCCCAGGCTGGCCGCGCGCTGTCCCCGCGCGGTGCGGCTGGTGGACGGGCTGGTGATCGCGGACGGCCCGGGCAAGGAAGTGGCGATGGCGAACGCCGAGGCGCTCGGGGCCGAGGCGCTGGCCCAGTTCCATGCCGCCGCCGAGCGGGTGGCGGCGCGGGCAGGAGCACGGCCATGAAAGGCATCCGGAGGTTTTTCGCGGAGCTGCGCGACGCGATCGTGCAGGCGGCGTTTTCGCTCGTGTCGCACAAGCTCCGGGCGCTGTTGACCATCAGCGGGATCGCCATCGGCATCATGACGGTGATCCTGATCTTCATGGTGCAGGCGGGAATGTCGTCGAGCTTCGCCCGGCAGCTCAGCACACTGGGGCCGAATACCCTCTTCGTGCACAAGTGGAAGTGGGGCGTGAGCGGCAACGACTGGTGGAAGTACAAGAACCGGCCGCACGTGAACATGCTCGACCTGCGCGCGCTGCAGGCGAACACGACTCTGCCGGTGGCCATCGCTCCCCTGGTGAATACGCAAGCCACCGTCTCGTACGGCGGGAAGGACGTGAAAGGCGTCGACGTGCGCGGGACCACTGATGGTTATCTCGACGCCACCGGCTGGCAGATCCGGCGCGGACGCTTCCTGACGGCGCTGGACCAGGAGATCGGCGCCAACGTCTGCATCATCGGGGCGGACATCGAGGATGCCTACTTCAAGAGGCAGGAGCCGCTCGGTCAGCAGATCCGGGTAGGCCCCAACCTGCGCTGCAGCATCGTGGGCATCTTCGCGCGCAAGGGGAATGCGTTCGGGCAGACGCAGGACCTGCGGGTGATCCTCCCGCTGTCCGCCTTCATCCAGACCTTCGGCAGCAAGCGCGGCCTGGTGGTCGCCGTGGTGGCGCCGGAAGGCAAGGTGCGCGAGACCGAGGACGAGGTCACCGCCGTGATGCGCAACGCGCGGCACCTGGCGCCAGACCAGGAGGAGAACTTCTCGGTCAACCGGCAGGACAAGCTGCTCGAAGGGTTCAACCAGATGATGATGGCCACCAACGTCACCGGCATCCTGGTGGGCATCATCACCGCCATCGTGGCCGGCATCGGGATCATGAACATCCTTTTGGTCTCGGTGAAGGAGCGCACGCGGGAGATCGGCATCCGGCGCGCGATCGGGGCGCGGCGGGGGACCATCCTCTGGCAGTTCCTCTGCGAGGCGGTGATGGTGGCGGTGGTGGGAGGGATGGTTGGGATCGTGCTCGCGTCGGGAGCGGCGTCAATCATCGATCTGATCTCGCCCTTGCCGGCGAGGGTGGATCCGCGCGTGATGCTCGGCGGGGTGATCGGGTCTGCAGTGCTGGGAATGGGATTCGGGCTCTGGCCTGCGCTGACGGCGGCGATGCTGCAGCCGATCGAGGCGCTGCGCTATGAGTGAGGTAGCGGTCCAGGCGCCCGGAGTCGAGGCGCCGGTCTCGTCCGGCCGGTTGCGGCGCGGATGGACCGCGCGCCACGACGACCTGCGGCTCGCCCTCGACTCGCTCTCCTCGCACAAGCTGCGATCGGGGCTCACGCTGCTGGGCATCGTGATCGGCGTGTTCACGGTGGTGGCGATGATGGGCCTGTTGAACGGGCTGCGGAAGTCGATCGACAAGCAGCTCGGAGAGCTTGGAGCGAACGTCTTCCAGATCCAGCGCTGGCCGGCGGTGCAGTTCGGGAACTTCTCGCCCGAGATCCAGGCGCGCAAGAAGCTCACTCTCTCGCACATGCGCCAGCTCAAGGAGCTGCTGCCGCAAGCGAGCCAGGTGGGGGCGCAGATCTGGGAGTACGGCAAGACCGCGACCGCGAACGGGAACACCGACCTCGGCGTGCAGGTCGCCGGCGGCACTCCGGAGTTCTTCACGCTCACCAATCTGTCGATCGCCAGTGGCCATGGATACACCGAGGCGGAAGTGATCGCCGCGACCCGGGTGGCGGTGATCGGCGCGAACGTCATCGACTCCCTGTTCCCGGGTCAAGATCCGATCGGGCAGAAGCTCAGGCTGGGCCGGATGGAGCTGGAGGTCATCGGCACCATCGAGCGGCAGGGCGGGCTGCCGATCGACACCAACCCGGACAACACGGTGTCCGTCCCGATTTCGCTCTTCATGGAGCTGTACGGGACCTCGCGCACGGTGGACATCGGCGTCATGGCGCACGAGCCCGAATCGATGAAGAAGCTGCAGGACCAGGCCGTCGCCGCCTTCCGGAAGGTGCGGGGGCTGGACAACTCGAAGGAGAACGACTTCGAGGTCTTCTCCAACGAGTCGATGCGCGGCATGTTCGACAACCTGGCCACCGTGGTGACCATTGCCAGCGCGTTCATGTGCTTCCTCTCATTGATCGTGGGTGGCATCGGCGTCATGAACATCATGCTGGTCGCGGTGACCGAGCGGACCCGCGAGATCGGTCTGCGCAAGGCCCTCGGCGCTCGCCGGATGCGGATCCTGATGCAGTTCGTGATCGAAGCGGTGTTTTTGGCGGCCTTCGGCGGAGCGATCGGAGTCGCGCTCGGGTATTGCGCATCGTGGGTCGGCCAGTTCCTGAAGTTCCCCGCACAGGTGCCGCTCTGGGCCGTGGCGCTGGGGATCGGCGTGTCGAGCGGAGTGGGCCTCGTTGCAGGGATCTATCCGGCGTGGCGCGCGTCGCGGCTCGATCCGGCGGTGGCGCTCCGCGACGAGTAGTCGCCGGGCTTGCGCGAATAAGTCCCGGGGCGCACCGTCAGAGAGTCATGCGCGCGATCTTCTTGCTCGCGGCCGCTTGCGCCACGGGTGGTTCGAACTACGGGACGGTAGCGATCAAGTCATTCTCCAACGCCGCCGCGCCAGCGGCCCGGTTCTCGGTCGGGGAGCGGACCATCTCCGGATCGAGTCTGTATGCCGTCCTCGACCAGGGGTGCATCCGGGGGAGCGTCGGCAGGGCGCCGATCGGTTTCTGCAGCGATCCGGCGGACCCGAATCATTGGTCAGGAATCAGCGGCGACTTCACCGCGGTGGCGAACCCGGACGGGCACAGCGTCAACGTGGATGGCTACCTCACGCTGGATACGAGGCGGCAGGCGTCGATGACGCAGGTGGTCCGGCTCGGCGACGGGCCGCAGTGGGATGAGCTGCGGAAGAATCCCGCGCTGGCGGCCATCGCGGCCACGGCGGCGGATCTGCAGGCAGCGCACATCCGCTACTGAGGTGGCGCAGCGCGTCCGGCTACAGATCCAGGGTCAGGCGGTCCCGCGCCACCGCGCTGAAGCCGGCTGCGCGGTAGAGGGCGAACGCGGCAGTCTGGGTGCGCACGACTTCGAGGTCGAGGGCGCGCAGGCGACGGCGGCGCGCTTCCTCGAGCACGCGGGCGAGGATCGCGCGCGCTACGCCGGTGCGGCGTGCCTCGGGCGTGACATAGAGCTCCTCGATCCAGAGCGTTTCGCCTCCCTTCTCGACCGAGACGATCTGATTCGCCAGCAGGACGCCGACGGGTTTGCCGTCGCGCTCGGCGATCAGCAGCCAGGCCGGGGTTCCGGCCCGGAAGGCCGCGTCGAGGCCGCGGTCGATGCGGGCCGGCTCGGCCGGGAGCTGGTGCTCGATCATCTGGGCCGTGAGCAGAGCGTGCACGATGACGCGGTCAGCGGGTTCGGCGCTTCGGACGCGGAGGCTCATCGGAGAGAAGGTACTCAAGACGCTGGCACGGCGCCCGGCCGATATTGCGCGATGTCGGCGACTCGCCCCGGGGCGAGGTCCAGCAGCCAGTAGCCCTCGGCGTCGCGTTCCGTCGAGGAACCGGCGCAGATCACGTTGCCCGAGCGGAAGCGCTCGTGGATGTGGCCGCAGAGCACCGCTGCCGCGTCGCGCGTGGCCTCGAGCAGCTTGCGGGCTCCGCGGAGGCGGTGCCAGGGCCAGTCGGGGATGCCGCCCGTCCGGAACGGGGCGTGGTGCACGAGGACAATCTTGCCGTGGAAGTCCTGGGCCAGATCCCGGTCGACGATGCGGCCCTGGGTGATCACCGGCCAGCACACGTCTCCGCAGGAGTCGAGCGCCGCGAAGCCCGCCGGCAGCGGGCGAGGCGGAAAGTACGACTCGTAGAGGGTGTTGGGCCGGCCGGCCACGGGATACCGGTCGTGATTCCCGGCGATGCACAAGAGGCGGTCCTTGAGCGGCGCGAGGGCGTCCTGGGCAAGCGCGAACTCCTCCTCCATCGCGAGCTGCGTCAGATCCCCGGTGCAGACCACGAAGTCGGCCCGCAGCTCGTCCGCGTCGCGGACGATCTGGCGGAGCTTCTCCAGGGCGTCCTCGTAATCGTGACCGCGCCCCTTCCACAGCTCGACCGTGGCGAGCGCGCGGAGAGGACCCAGCTCGCGCAGGGGCCGCTCGCGCCAGCGAGGGAGCTGCACATGCGGATCCGAGAAGTGCAGGATCCTCACGGCTTCTCCGCCACCGCCAGCAGGCCGAGGCCGCCCAGGGTCTCGTCGATCCGCAGCACCCGCAGGCCGGCAGCTTCCAGAGCGTTCCAAAGCGACTGCGCCGTAGGACGGCCGTAGAGCCCGCTCATGATCCGCCAGAGCGCGGCGGTGGCCGCCCAGCGGACGTCGGGAAGGGCGCGGGCCAGGCCCAGCATCGTCGCGCGCGGCCCGGCCTGTGGCTCGAGCAGCACGGCGCGGCCGCCGGGCCGCAGGACGCGCGCGATCTCGCGGAGCGCGGCCGGCTGGTCGGGGAGCAGGTACAGGACGCTGTGCAGCGTCACCGCGTCGAGCGCTCCCGACCGCACCGGCAATGCCGCCGCGTCGAGCGCGACGAGCGGCATCCGCGGGTCATGACGGCGGGCTCGCCGGAGCATCGACATGGCGGAGTCGCCGCCGACGGTTCCCGCCGGTAGCTTCGCGGTGGAGATGCCCGGTCCGCAACCAAGATCGAGGACGTGCCGCGCACCCTCGGGAAGCTCCTGCGCCATCCGCTCTCGATGCCGCTGCCAGACCGGATGCCGCGTCAACAGATCATACGGCAGCGCGAGCGCATCGAACACCGCCGACGACCGGAGCATCGCCGCTCCATAGCAGATGCGTTACAACCGTGGCATGGGGCTGCTCGACAAGATCAAGCCGCAGAGGCCGCAACCGAAGCCCACCGATCTGGCGTTCGACGCCGACGGCAACCTGCTCGTCCGCTGGGACGACGGCCGGGAATCGAAGTTCGCGCCGCGGTGGCTGCGCGCCCGGTGCCCGTGCGCGGAGTGCGTGGAGGAATGGAGCGGCAAGCGCGTGGTGGGGGAGGAGCAGGTGAAGCAAGACGTAAAGCCGCAGGGGATGCATGAAGTCGGCCGGTACGCGATGCAGGTGCAGTGGTCAGATGGCCATTCGACCGGGATCTATTCCTGGGACTACCTGCTGAAACTGCGGGAAGAGCAGCCTTGAACGGTCTCCCTTCTTTGTAACGTGTCCCGCCGGGGCCTCCGCCCCGGCCGGTGTTTGTTGACTCGGCGCGTTAGCGCCGTTATGACGCGCGCCACCCGGAGGAACCCATGCCCCCCCGCCCAGGCCGCCGCGTCGCCATCGTCGCCGGCCTACGCACCCCATTCGTCAAAGCAAACACCTCGTTCAAGGATCTCTCGGCGCTGGAGCTGGGAAAGCAGGTCGTCGGGGAGCTGGTCCAGCGGGCGGAGATTCCCGCAAAGGCCATCGACCAGATCGTGTTCGGGACCGTGATTCCCTCGGTGGAGCTCCCCAATATCGCGCGCGAGGTGGGGCTGGCGGCGGGGCTGCCCAAGAATGTGGATGCGCACTCCGTGGTCCGGGCCTGCGCCACCAGCCTGCAGGCGATGACCAGCGCCGCCGACGCGATCGCGCTCGGCGAGATCGACCTCGCCGTCGTTGGTGGGTCGGAGGCGATGAGCGACGTTCCCATCACCTACTCGCGCCCGGTCGCCCAGGCCGTACTGGCGGCGAGCCGCGGCCGTTCCCTGGTGGAGAAGCTGCAAGCGTTCCAGCACGTCAGCGCCAAGGATCTGCTGCCGGTACCGCCCGCAATCGCCGAGTACTCCACCGGACTCTCCATGGGCGAGTCGGCGGAGAAGATGGCGAAGGAGAACGGCATCTCCCGCGAGGCGCAGGACGCCTGGGCGCACCGATCGCACTTCCTCGCCGCGCAGGCGTGGGAGGGCGGCAAGTTCCGTCACGAGGTCATGCGGGTCCTCACCGGGAAGGACTTCGAGACCGTGGTCGCCGAGGACAACATCGTGCGCAAGGACTCCAAGCTCGAGGGCTACGGCAAGCTCAAGCCGGTGTTCGACAAGAGGTACGGCTCGATCACCGCGGGCAACTCGTCGCCCTTGACCGACGGCGCCGCGGCCCTCGTGGTCTGCGCCGAGGAGCGCGTCCGCGAGCTCGGGCTCCGTCCGCTCGGCTTCCTGCGCGCGTACGCGTACGCCGCCGTCGACCCCGGTTGGCAACTCCTGCAGGCGCCCGCGTTCTCCGCGCCGAAAGCGCTCAAGCGCGCAGGGATGAAGCTGAGCGACATCGACCTCGTCGAGATCCACGAGGCCTTCGCCGCGCAGGTGCTCTCCAACCTCCAGGCCTGGAGCTCGAAGAAGTTCGCCGACGAGCACCTCGGCGGCGCGGAGCCCATCGGCGACGTCCCGGACGAAAAGCTGAACCCACGGGGCGGAAGCATCGCTCTCGGCCACCCCTTCGCCGCCACCGGCGCGCGCCTCGTGCATCAGGCGCTGCGCGAGCTGGACGAAAAGGGCAAGAACACGGCGCTGATCTCCATCTGCGCCGCCGGAGGCCTCGGCGCAGCCTGCGTCCTGGAGCGGACGTAGATGGGCGCCCTTCGCGCAGAGACAGGGCCGGACGGCATCGCGCTCGTCCTCTACGACGTTCCCGGCGAGCGCGTGAATACGCTGCGCGACACCTTCCAGCAGGACTTCCATGAGATTTTCGGCAGGCTCGCCGAGGATTCGGCGGTCAAGGGAGTTGTGGTCGCCTCCGCCAAGCCCGACAACTTCGTGGTCGGCGCCGACGTGGAGATGCTGGCGCGGACGAAGAGCGCCATCGAGGCGACGGCGCTGGCCCGCGGGGCGCAGCAGGCGCTGCAGCGGCTCGAAGATCTGGGCAAGCGCAAGCCGGTGGTCGCCGCCATCCACGGGCCCGCGTTGGGCGGCGGGCTGGAGCTGGCCCTGGCCTGCACGTACCGGATCGCTTCCGACGATCGCAAGACGCAGCTCGGACAGCCCGAGGTGCAGCTCGGGCTCATCCCGGGCGGCGGTGGAACACAGCGGCTGCCGGCGCTGATCGGCATCGCGCAGGCCATCGACCTGATCCTCACCGGCAAGTCCGTGCGGGCCGCGAAGGCGCGCAAGCTCGGCCTGGTGGACGACGTGGTGCCCAGGGCGATCCTGGTCGAGGTTGCGCGCCGGCGGGCCCGCGAGCTGGCCGAAGGCGAGCTGCGCATCGAGCGCAACAAGGTCGAGCTCAAGCTGCCGAAGCTGTTGCGCACGGAGGTGCTCCAGCAGATCGCCCTCGAGGACAACCCCGTGGGCCGGAAGATCCTCTTCCAGCAGGCGCGCAAGGCGCTCCTGGCGAAGACCCACGGACACTATCCAGCTCCGGAGCGCGCCCTGGAGGCCATCCGCATCGGCGTGGAGAAGGGAACCGAGGAAGGCTACCGCGCGGAGGCGAACTTCTTCGGCGAGCTCGTCGCGAGCGACGTCTCCCGCCGCCTGGTGGAGATCTTCTTCGCCACGCAGACGCTGAAGAAGGACACCGGCGTCGACGAGCCGTCGGTGAAGCCGCGCGACGTGGAGAAGGCGGCGATCCTGGGCGCCGGCCTGATGGGCGCCGGCATCGCGTACGTGACGGCGGATGCCGGGATCACGGTGCGGCTGAAGGACAAGGACGATGCGGCGCTCGGCCGGGGGCTGAAGCAGATCGCGGGCATCCTCGACGAGCGCCTCCGGCGGAAGCGGCTCAGCCCGCGCGAGCGCGAGGAGAAGCTGGCGCTGATCACCGGCACCACCGATTACAGCGGCATGCGGAACGCGGACGTCGTGATCGAGGCCGTGTTCGAGGACCTCTCCGTCAAGCACGGCGTCGTCCGCGACGTGGAGCGCGAGGCCGCCAACGCGATCTTCGCTTCCAATACCTCGTCCATTCCGATCGGCCTCATCGCCGAGGCTGCCTCGCGGCCCGACAAGATCGTGGGCATGCACTTCTTCTCCCCGGTCAACAAGATGCCGCTTCTGGAGGTCATCCGCGGCCGGAGCACCGGCGCCGAAGCGGTGGCGACGGTCGTCGCCCTGGGGAAGCGGATCGGCAAGACCGTCATCGTGGTGAACGACGGGCCGGGCTTCTACACCTCGCGCATCCTCGCTCCCTACATCAACGAGGCGGCGTTCATCTTCACCGACGGCGCGGCGGTCGAGGACATCGACCGGGCGCTGGTCGACTTCGGTTTTCCGGTCGGCCCCATGCAGCTGCTCGACGAGGTGGGCATCGACGTCGCCGCCAAGGTCGCGCACGTCATGCACGACGCTTTCGGCGGCCGGTTGGCATCGCCGGCGGGTTTCGAGAAGCTGGTGGAGAGCGGACGCCTGGGGCGCAAGACGAAGAAGGGCTTCTATCTGTACGGCGAGTCGAAGACCAAAGAGGTGGACCGCGCGGTCTACGAGCTCACCCCGCAGGGCCACAAGCGCAACTCGCCGACCACGGGCGAGATCGCCGAGCGCTGCGTGCTGCAGATGGTGAACGAGGCCGCGCATTGCCTCGGCGACGGCATCCTCCGCTCCGCGCGCGACGGCGACGTCGGCGCGGTCTTCGGGCTCGGCTGGCCTCCGTTCCGCGGCGGTCCTTTCCGGTATGCGGATTCCCTGGGAGCGGCGCAGGTGGTCGAGCGCCTGCGGAGCTACCAGGACAAGTTCGGCGTCCGTTTCACCCCGGCCCCGAAGCTGGTGCAGCTCGCCAGCTCGGGCGGGAAGTTCCACGGCAGGTAGAACCGCGGCTCGTTCAGGTCACGGTGACGTTGAACAGCTTCCCCGCGCCCCAGGTGGCTGCGGCGGCGACGGCCAACACCAGTACCTGCCGCGCCGCGCTCCAGAGGACGTTCCGGCCGCCCAGGTAGCCGAGCACGGCCCCCACCGCCACCGCCGCGACGCCGCCGAGTACGATCGAGGCCAAAGCCGCCTCGGTGCCGCTACGGAAGAACCAGGGGACGAGAGGCACCAGCGCACCGCCGGCGAAGGTGAGCAGCGAGCTCGACGCTGCCTTCCACGGCGAGCCCAGCTCGTCTGGATCCAGTCCGAGCGACCGCGCATACACCGCCAGCGCGCGATCCGGGATCATCGCGATCTGCTGGGAGGCGTTGTGCGCCGTCGCCTGCGCGACGCCACCGCGCTGGATGAACTCCTCCAGCTCCTGCCGGGCCCGCTCGGGAGCGCGCTTGAGATGCTCGCGGTAGTCGGCCAGCAGGCGCTGCAGGAGCTCCACCTGCGCCGACATGGAGACGTACTCGCCGACCGCCATCGAGGCCGCGCCCGCGACCAACGAGGCCAGCCCGGCGAGCAGCACGAAATGGCCGCTCGCCTCCGCGCCCGCGACGCCGAGGATCAGCGAGACGTTGGTGACCAGTCCGTCGCTGACCCCGAGCACCGCCGCGCGCGTCGCCCCGCTCTGCACCTCTCGCGCGCGCTGCCGATCGGGCCGCCCCTGCGGCATCAACTCTCCAGCATCGTGCGCAGCTCGGAGAGGGTGGGGAGGGCAGCGTCCTTCGGCGACAGCAGCGGGTCGTCGATCGGCCAGTCGATCCCCGCGCTGTCCCAGCGTGCGCCGATCTCGTCGGCGCGGTCGTAGTAGTCGGTGCACTTGTACTCGACCTCGGCCACGTCGCTGAGCGCGCAGAACCCGTGGGCGAACCCCGGCGGGACGAAGATCTGGCGGAAGTTCTCCTCGCTGAGGCGGCTGCCCACCCACTTGCCGAACGTCGAAGAGCGCAGGCGGATGTCGACGGCGACGTCGAAGATCTCGCCCCGCACCACCCGCACCAGCTTCCCTTGCGGGCGGGTGCGCTGCGCATGCAGGCCGCGAAGCGTCCTTCGCACCGAGCGCGAATGATTGTCCTGGACGAAGGAGAAGGGGATGCCGCCTTCGCGGTAGCGGTCGGCGCGGAAGGTTTCGAGGAAGAAGCCGCGCGCGTCGCGGAACACGTCGGGCTCCACGATCACGACGCCGGGCAGCTCGGTCTGAAGAAACTTCAATGGCTCACCTCTCGAACCGGTATCCGTGCCCGCGCACGGTGAGGAAATGGCGCGGCTCCTCCGCGTTCACCTCCAGCTTGACGCGCAGCGAGCGGACGAAGTTGTCGACCGTTCGCGGCGTGCCCTCGTACTCCGCCCCCCAGCAGCGCGCAAGGATGTCGTCGCGGCTGAGGGCGCGGCCGTTCGAGGTGAGGAAGAGCCGCAGCACCTTGAACTCCTGCGGGCTGACGTCCAGCTGGGTCCCCTCGCGGGCGACGATCTGGCGGTCGAGGTCGACCTCCACCTGCCCGAACCGGATGACCGCGTTCTTCTCGGGCGCAGCGGGCCTGCGCCGCAGGAGCGCTTCCACCCGCGCCAGGAGCTCCCCGAGGCCGAACGGCTTGCTCAGATAGTCGTCGGCGCCGAGCTTGAGCCCGAGGATCTTGTCGCTCTCCATTCCCTTGGCGGTGAGCATCAGGATCGAGGCGGTCGATCCACGCCTGCGCAGCTCCTTGAGCACCTCGAACCCGTTGAGCCCGGGGAGCATCACGTCGAGCACGATCAGGTCGACGTCCGACTCCAGCGCCATGCGCAGGCCGGTCTCGCCGTCCTCGGCGATGCGCACCTCGTGGCCGTCCTTGCGCAGGTTCAGGCGCAGGCCCAGCGCGATGGCGCGGTCGTCTTCGATGATCAGGAGGCAGGGCATGCCGGGGCCCTATGCGGCGGGGAGGACGACGCGGAAGGTGCTCCCCTCTCCGACCCTGCTGTCCAACTCGATGTGGCCGCCGTGCAGCTCGACGATCTTCTTGGCGATGGCCAGCCCCAGGCCGGTGCCCTCCGTGCGCCGCGAGAGCAGATCGTCGGCGCGATAGAACCGCTCGAAGATACGCTTGCGGTCGTGAGGTCGCACGCCAGGTCCGTTGTCCTCCACTTCGATGGCGACGTTGCGCCCCGCGCGGCGGGCGCGCACGCGGATGCGCTTCTGATCGCCAGTGTACTTCACCGCGTTGTGGAGCAGGTTGAGGACCACCTGCGCCATCGCGTCGCGGTCGACGTTCACCGCCGGAAGCTGCGGGTCGAGCTCGGTCTGGTAGGTGGCCGGCAGCTGCTGGGCACGGTAGGCCTGCCCGATGCGGTCGAGCAGCGCCGCGACGTCGGTGCGCTCGAGGTCGAGCGCCGCCCCGCCCGATTCCAGCCGCGACCAGTCGAGAAGCTTTCCGACCATGCGCGAGAGGCGGTCCGCCTCCCGCGAGAGCATCGTCACGCACTCGCGGACCTCCTCCGGTCCCTCCGCCCGCCCTTCGCGCAGGGTCTCGGCAAAGAGACGAACGCTGGTGAGCGGCGTGCGCAGCTCATGGGAGATGTTGGCGACGAAGTCCGTCTTCATGCGCGAGAGCTTGTAGGCGCGGCGCATCTCGCGGATGGTGAGCCCGAATCCCACGCCGATTCCGACGTACAGCAGGACGAGGAGCGCGATGTAGAGCGTCCGGTTCCGGAACGCGAGCGGCGCGGCCGGATCGCCCGGCAGCTCGGCCGCGAGGACGAATCCTTCCAGGGGAGGTCCGAGCGAGGTGCGGGCAACCACGGTGGAAGTCTGTCCCGCCTCCGCCACGATCCGCCGCAGGGCCGCGAGCGCGGCCACCGGCTCGCGCGGCGGTACCAGCCGGAACAAAGCCCGCTCGCGGGGAAACCGCGCCTCCGCGAGCCGGTGCACCTCTTCCGCCAGGGCCGGAATGTCGAACTGGGCAAGCAACGTCCGTTCGCCCTTCGGTTGCACCGCCCGAACCAACGCGACCGCGCGCCGCTCGCCTTCGATCTCCGTGTTCGCGAAGACGTGGCCGCCGATGGGGAGCGTCGCCGCGCGCCGCGCCGCATCGGCGAGCTCGGCAGGGGGCGAATCGAGCGGCCGCACCGAGTAGACCAGCGGATCCCTGCCGGTGGCAGCGATCGTCTCCGCGGACTTGTCCAGGCGCGCGAGAAGCTCCAGACCGAGCGCGCGAAGCCGCGCGTCGTACTCCTCCGCCAGCCGGCGCTCGACGGCCGCTCGCTCGTTCGCCACCGCCACCACGCCGAAGGCCACCAGCGCGACGCTGGGGAGCAGCATGCCGCAGAGCAGCCAGACGAAGGCGCGGCGAAATTCGATCAGCTCGGAGGTCCCAGCCATCCGCTTTCCTTCTATCAGCGATGGTGTAAGGTGCGCGCCCCGAATGGCAATGAAAGGCAAGCAGCCCCGCGTTGCGGCTTCGCCGCCGCAGCCGCAGACGCCGCTCGCCAAGGCGCGCTGGGCGCTGGAAGCGGGGGACATCCGCCGGGCGCGGCAACTGGCGAACGAGGCCGCCCGCTCCGGCCCGGAGTCGGAGCGGGCGGAGGCCGAGGCACTGCTGCGCAAGCTGGGGCCGGATCCACGCGCGCTGCTGGTCGCCGCCATCGTCCTGGTGATGATTGTGATCGCCGCCTGGCTGGCGATTCTGCGGAAGGGCTAGAATCGCCGGCGCCAGCAAGCAACCGGCTGACGTTGGAGGCGATCATGCTGCGTATTGGGCGTGCACGGTGCTCGCATGCGCCACATCCCGGCCAGCTTCGGTGGACGTGGTGCAGCGGCAACTCGAGGCTTTCAACGCACAGAATCTCGACGCCTTTGCAGCGACGTACGCGGACGACGTGCTCATCACGAGGGGCCCTGAAAAGAAGCCGTTCGTGCAGGGCAAGCAGGAGCTGCGCGACGTGTACGGCAAGATGTTTGCGAAATACCCGAATTGCCGGGCGCGACTCGCCGAGCGCAAGACCGAAGGCGAGAAGGTGGTGCTCGACCACGAGATCATCACGGGCCGCGGCCCGGAGCGCCCGGATCCGTGGGACATCGGGTTCGTCCGCTACGTGGTGGAGAACGGCAAGATCAAGGCCGTCGAGCTGCCCTGAAGCTTCTCATTCCGGGTAGCACCGCCGGAAGAACCCGCAGCCGATCTCCCGGCAGCGCGCCGGCTCCACCAGCGGCCACACGCCGGTGCGGCGTCCATCGGCGATGGCTTGCGCCGCGTCGAGCAACCTCGCGCGCGTTTCGTCGGGTGGCGCCGGAGCACGCTCGACGAACGGAGCGGCCTTCGAGCGCAAGAAGACGATGCCCGTCCGCACCGGCAGCGGCACTTCCGCCACGAGCTCGCGCGCGGCCAGCGCATACGCATCGAGCTGGGCGGCATACCGGGCAGTGTCGCGCGCCTGCGAGAGCTTGTAGTCGACCACCGTGACGTCCTCGTCGACGAGCAGGGCGTCGATCTGCCCGCGCAGCAGCAGCTCCGGGGCTCCGGCGCGCTCGAGGCGCAGCACGAACCGGAGCTCGCGGTAGAGCCGGTTCGCGGGCGCGGCGGCCATGCGGCGCGCCAGCGGCGAGTCCAGGAACGCGCAAGCGGCGTCCAGGACCTCCGCATGCGCCGTGGGATCCTCCCCTTCGAGCCGAAGCACGGCCTCGAGCTCCGCGCGCCGCGTTTTGGGGTCTACGTTCAGCGGGATCAGCTCGAGCAGCCGGTGCGCCAGCGTTCCCAGCGCAGCCGGGGGACTGGCGTCGTCGCCGAGCGGATCGGCCAGCGGATGTTCCGCCTCGGGCCGCTCTTCGAGCCGCAGCTCGTGGAGCAGCTGGTACCGCCGGGCACAGGCCTGTGCATCGGCGAGCTGCGTCACCGGCGCCGAGATCGTCACCTGCGCCGCTGGAACGGCGGCCTGGACGCGATCGACGTCGGCGTGCTGCGCGGGCGCGAGCTTGCCGAGCTCGGTGGGTTCGACCGCTGGCCCTGCCGCCGAAAGCGGCTGCGCCGCCCCGACGTCCCGGACGACGCGCAACAGCCCGCGGCCGGCCGCTTCGTCCGCGACCTGATCCACCCAGGAGCGCCAGGATTCCTCCTTCCGCGCTGCCCGCCCCGACAGGACCAGCAGATCGCGTGCGCGCGTGACGGCGACGTAGAAAAGGCGCCGCGACTGGGCCAGCTCCCGCGCCTTGCGCTTCTGGTCGAGCGCCTCCCCGCTTCTGCCCCAGCGCCGCTTGCCATCGGCTCCGCGCGCCTTGACCGCGAGCCCGAGCTCGCGGTCGACGAGCACCCGCTCGGCGCCCGGATTGAACGAGGCCGCCGCGCACTCCGGAACGAACACCACCGGGAACTCGAGACCTTTCGCTGCGTGGACGGTGAGGAGCCGGACCGCGTGCGGATCGCGCTCCTCCACCACCGCCCCCTCCGCCTCTCGCGTCTCGTCGTCGGCGAGGCGGCGCAGGCCGGCGGCGAACGCGCGGACGCTCACGCCCCGGACCTCCGCCTCGCGCGCGAGCGCGAACAACTTGTCGACGTTCGCGGCGGCTTGTTCGCCATGGAGCCCGCCAGCACAGGCGGCGACGTAGTCGGTGGCGGCGACGGCTGCCTCGAGCAGGCTGGCCGGCCCGAGCCGGTCGGCCTCGTGCCGCAGCCCGCGCAGCAGCGTTCGCACGCGCGCCATCGCCTCGGCGTCGTCGGGCTCGAGGTCCGAGGCGTCGTCCAGCGACCAGCGCCTCCGCGCGAGCAGCACCAGCGCATCGTCCGAGAGCGGTCCGAAAGGAGCGCGCAGCACGGAAGCGAGCGACAGATGGTCATCCGGGTCGGCGGATGCGCTGAGCAGGGCGACCAGATCCATCACCTCGCGCGCGAGATGGAAGCCCCGCCCCCTGTAGACCAGATGCGGCACCCGCCTGCGCAACAGCGCCCGCCGGAACGTTTCCAGATTCGTGAACCGGCGCAGGAGCACGGCGACGTCGCCGCCGCGCACCGGCCGCGCCCGGCCGTCGTGGTCGTACACGCGCTCCGGAGCGCCCGGAGAAAGAAGCGCGGCGATGCGGGCGGCAACCATTTCCGCCTCCGCCTCGACTCCGGCGCCAGGCACGTCGAGCAGTTCCGCGCAGGGGTCCGGCGATCCGGCCTCGCGGATCGCCGTCAGCGCGTCGTCCGGCGAGAACGGCGTGTCGAACGGCGCTCCGGACGCCGCGAGCGCGCGCCCGAAGATGAGATTGGCGAGCTTCACCAGCGCGGGCCGGGAACGCCGGGATTCCCGCAGCACGAACCGGTCCGCGCCCCGCGCGAGCAACCGGCCGGCATAGGCCTGCGCTCCGGCGACGTCGGCTCCGCGGAAGTCGTAGATCGACTGTTTGCGGTCGCCGACGACGATCACCGGCCGGTCGCCCGCGAGCTTCTCGAAGATCGCGATCTGCGCGCCGCTCGTGTCCTGGAACTCGTCGACGAGCAGGGCACCGACCCGCTCGCGCTCCGCCGCGCACGCGGCCGCGTCGTCGGTCAACAGATTGCGGCACAGCCGGGTGAGATCGTCGAAGTCGAGCGCGCCGCGGCGGCTCTTCGATTCCCGGTGCCGTTGCGAGGCGTATTCGGCGAGGGCCGCCAGATCGCGGGCGAGCGCGGCGCCGCGCACGCCCGCGTCGGCGTTGAGTACCCCTGCGAAGGCGTCGCGCGCCGCGACGATGAGATCCTTCTCCAGCCCCTGGGCGCGCAACGTCCAAGGCGAGGCTCGCCGCACCTCTCGCCACGCCTGCGCAAGCTGACCCGGAGCGTACGCTTCCAGCGCCGGCCCCGGTGCCGGAGGTGCTTCCTTCCCCGCAGCCTGCAGCGCGCCGCGCA
Source organism: Deltaproteobacteria bacterium (assembly GCA_005879535.1). Lineage (NCBI taxonomy): Bacteria > Pseudomonadati > Myxococcota > Myxococcia > Deltaproteobacteria bacterium. Next base: position 57,254 of record VBKI01000050.1, read on the forward strand.
GCTCCGCCAGGGTACGATCGAACTGGCGCCGCGCGCGCGCGTCCTCGTCGAAAGCCGCCTGTGGATCGGCGAGCAGCGACGCCGCCGGCGTTCCGGTCTCCGCGAGCTTCTGCATCAGCCCGGCCAGCTCATCGGCGAGCCCGAGGGCGAACTTCCCCTGCGTGCCCAGACCCATCTCCGCGCACAGACGCCGCGCCGAATCGCGCAGCGCGTCTCCAAGCGCGCCTTCCAGCGCCCGCAACGCGGTGGTCTCACACGCCTCGCGCAGCATCGTGCGCGCCTCGTCCTCCGCCAGGAGGGCGAATCCGGGATCGATTCCCGCCGCCGCGGCGTGGCGTCTCAGAATCTGCCCGCAGAGCGCGTGGATGGTCCCGATCTGCGCCAGCCCGAGATCACGGCGGACGCGCATCCACGACGGGCCCTGCGCGGCCAGCTCGTCCACCCGAGCCCGGATCCGTCCCTTCAGCTCCGCCGCCGCTTTCTCCGTGAACGTGACCGCCCACAGCTTCGCCGGCGGCAGCGGGTTCGCGCCCCCGAGAAGGTCGATGCAGATGGCGACCAGCCGGTGCGTCTTCCCGGTGCCCGCTCCCGCCTGGATCACGGCGCTGCCGCGCGCGGCCAAAAGATCAGGCACGGGGCACCTCGCCGCCGTTTTCCTCGGGGTCGGTGGGCAGCGCCACCAGCCGGCAGACGGGCTTCAAGTCGCAGTAGTCGCAGCTCAGAGGACGGACCGCGAAATACCCGGAGCGCATCCTCGACACCCGATCCTGGACCGCCGCCGCCAGCGGAAGGGCGGCGGGATCGATGCCGTTGTCGCGCAGCGTGGCCGTACGCCTCGCGTCGCGCAGCGAGACGTAGGCCGCATCGACGCGGGCCGACGGGTATCGCTGCCGCACCATCTCGGCGTACAGCACGAGCTGGAATTCGGGAGCGAGCAAAGCCTCCGCTTTCACCCGCGGCGAGAGCGTCGTGAGCCGACCTGACTTGTAGTCGAGCACCAGCAGGGTTCCGTCCGGGAGCCGATCGATCCGGTCCACGATGCCGCGCACGTGCACGTCGCCGATCCGCAGCGCGGGCCAGGAGTCTTCATCGTCGAATCCGAACGAACGCTCCAGCTCCAGGGGAGTGGCCTCGCGCTCCGACTCCACGACTGCCACGAGCCGCTCCAGCAGCTCGATCCGCTTCAATTCCCACAGCGCGCGATGACCGACGTGCTGCTCCTCGGCGAACGCGTCCATCTCCGCCCCCGCGATCTCGCGCAGCAGGGCGATCTCCTCGGCCGTGCCGCGCAACGGCAGCCGCGCCTCGTCGCGCATGCGGCGGAAGAACTTCTCCAGGCAGCGATGGAGCAGCGTGCCGCGTTCGCGGGCGCCGAGCTCGGCATCGTCGCGGTCGTCGACCTCGATGTGCAGCAGTCGTTTGCCGAGGGTCCGGAACGCGCAGGTCGCGTGGTCCTCGAGCTGATGCGCGGAGAGCGGAGCTTCTTCCCCGAACGCGAACGCCGCCCGCGCATGATCAAGCGCTGCTCCCGAGAGCTGGCCTGAGAAGCGCCCCGGGGGAATTTCGCCGACGAACGCCCGGACGCGCTCGCGCTCCGCCGCGGCGGCCCGGGCGATGCGGTGGAAGCGAACCGCAAGCGGAGAAGCTGCGACGGCTGCCGCGAGACCGCGCGCTGCGACCGCGTCGGCCGGCGGAGTGATCCGGTACGCCGGATCGGCGAATGCATCGAGCGCTGCGCGGGTCAGCAGCTCGGACGCGTCGGCGCACGCGAAAGGCGCGGGAATGGCGAGCAGCGGCAGCGCCTCCGGCTTTTGGCCGAGGGCACGGATCGCTTCCTCGGCGAAGGGCGAGGCCAGGAGATCCCGCCCCTGTGAATCCGCGCGCGGCCAGAGCAATGAGACGGAGCTTTGCGCGGAGCAGAGCGCGAGGTGGAAGAGGAGCGGCTCTTCGGCCTGACGCGGCGGAAGAAGGGCTGCCTCCGCGGAATCGGCCGGGACCCGGAACACCGGCCTGCGGGCGCCGCGGTTGATGGCGCGCCGCTCGTCGTCGGACAGGAGAGCATCCACCGGCGGCCGCGCCGGCAGCTCGCCGTCGACGAGGCCGGCGACGAACAGATGCTGAAAGGTCCTCCCCGGCAGCTCGCGCAGCTCGAGGAGCTGTACCGCGGCTCCGCGGGCGCCGGAGCCGGGCAGCGACGCGTCCGACAGCGCTTGGGAGAGAAGTTGCGCGAACTCCGCCCGGGAAAGTCTCACCTCGCCGAGACGCGCCGCGGCGCGCGCAAGTCCGGCGCAAGCCTGTTCCAATGCGCGCGCGGCCGCCTGGTCGCGCGCCAGGGCCGCCGCGGCGGCACGCTGCAGGGCGTGTCCGGCTTCAACGGGCTCGGGCGCGCGCAGCCGCCGCCACAATCCCCAGTGCGCGAGCAGGCCGAGCAGTGCGGCGCCATGCTCCCGGAGAGACGCTTGCGCAGGCAGCCTCCGGAGCTCGTTGACGATCCGCTGCACGCGCCGCGACGTTTCGGCGACGGGTTCCGCGTCGCGTTCCTGGCGCAGCAACCGGGCTGAAAGCGCCGCAAGCGCCGCCGCGTATCCGCCCGCCGTCGCGTCGTCCCGGACGTGCGACTGCCGCAGGACCCGCGCCAGCGCCTGCGGCGGAAGCCGGTCGCTGTCCTCCGCGAGCCAGAGCAGACGCGAACAGAGCAGGTCGATGAGGGGCTCGCGGGGAAAGTCCTGGTCGACCAGCTCCAGGATCGACAGCGCAAGTCGCACCGGCGAGGCCTGCACCGCCGGCCGGCCACGCCGCTCGCGGAAGGGAACGCCGAGCCGATGCAGCGCGGCGCCGATCTCCTCGGCGACCCCGTTTCCCAGGCTCCGGGCGGCGATCCCGATGCCATCCGGCGCCGCTCCCCGGCGGATCAGCGCCGCGCAGCTCCGGGCGATCTCCCGCGCCTGCGCCGGGGGCGAGGCGCATTCGAGCAGAGCGACGGGCGCGGCTGCCGGTGGACCTTCCGGCGCGAACAGGCGGCGGAGAAAAGGCAAAAGCGGCGAGCCTTCGGCAGGGTCGAACAGCGCCAGCTCCGGGGCAGGCTCCGGGAGCTTCTCGATGGCCCGCAGTACCGGATCGAGCGACTCCGTCAGCTCGGGCCGCCCCGCCGACCAGGGCAAGCGAATCCGGACGCGCAGCCGCGCCGCAAGGGCGGTAGCGAGGCGCAGCCGGAGTGGCGTCCAGTCGAGGACACCCTCGAACTCGACCTCCGCCGCCCGGGCCAGCTCGGAGGGCAGCGGGCCGCCGCGCTCGAGATGCTCGACCGCCAGCCGCAGCGCCTGGTGCGGATCCACGAGCGCGGCCCGATCGAGCGCCGCCCGCGCGGCGATCAGCGTGCGCCCCAGGGCGACCGGCCGCTCGGGAACGTCGAGCGCGGCGAGCTCGACCGGCTCGAGCAACCCCTCCGTCAAGGCGGCCAGCAGGTCGCCGAGGGCGCGGGCATATCCGGCATGGTTACGGATGCCGAAGTACGGTCCCGGCGAGTGCTCGCGGGCCGCCTGCCGCAGCGCGAGCTCGAGCGCGAACGGCGAGGCAACCTCGGGGCAGGCTCCCGCGCGTTGCGCTTCGCGGATCAGCTCGCGTCCGAGCTCGGCAAGGCTGTACGCGACCCTGCCGGGAACGAAACCGCGCTCGCGCGCGAGGCGCCCCAGCCGCTCCTCGACGCGCGCCGCGTCGGGCAGGACCGCAATCCTCGGCCCGCGCCGGCGGGCCTCGGCGAAGCTGAGCTGCCTGTGCATCCTCCCCTCTTACCCGAGGGGTCCGACATCCGCCGACTACTTCTTGTCCGAACCCGGCTGCGCGTCCGGCGCGAGGCTGCTGGCCGGGGGCTGCGGCGCCGGCGCCGCAACCCTCTTCTGTGGCGGCTTCACGCTCGCCATGCCCCACAGCGACTTGCGGGCATCGCTGAAGTTCTTCGCGATCCGCGGCGAAGTGCCCTCCGGTACCTCCGCCCAGGGGCGGATGGCCAGCGCCCGCTTGAACTGGTCGGAGGCTCCGCTCAGCTTGCCGGTCTCCGAGAAGATCAGGCCGCGGTAGATGAGGACCTGCACCCTGTCGTCCTCGCTGTCCTTCGCGCTCTCATCCGCGAGCTGGAGCTCGGCGAGCGCTGCGTCCAGGTCGAGCTTCTGGTACAGGCGCATGGCGGCGGCGAGGTGGGCATTGCCGGAGACGTCCTTCACGGACATCGTGGCGGACGCGGCCGATTCCTCTGCGGCAGCGACTGCGGAAGCGGTGCAGACGAGCAGGGCGGCGGAAAGAGAGAATCTCATCTCTCCACGGTAGCAGAGGGCAGCGCGCGCCGCGAAAAACGCGAAAAACGGAAGTGGCCGGCCCCCGGGTGTCGCTGTAAGGTCGCGTCATGCCTCTGAAAGGCCGCAGCGGGGCGCTGCTGGTACTGCTCGTTCTCGCAGGGTGCGACAAGCTGCGCCTGTTGCCCGGCTTCGAGCCGGCGGCCATCGTCCCGCCACCAGGCCCGCCGGCGATGGCCATCGGTCCATGGCTGCTCGAGCCGCAGCCCGGAAAAATGACGGTAGCGTGGACGACGCTGGAGCCCTCCGTCGGCCGAGTCTGGTACGGCACGCCGGAGCCGGATCGGCTGGCGACCGAGGAGGGTCCGCCGGTCACCGATCACCGCGTGGTGCTGGCCTCGCTGCAGCCCTCGACGCAATACCGCTATCGCGTCGAGGGGGGATACGAAACCGCCTGGTTCACCAGCGCGCCGGCAGCGGGGGCGGAAGGCCCCGTCCACGTGCTCGTCTACGGCAACAACCGGAGCAACGACGGGGATCACGCGCTCCTGGCGAGAGCGGCGGCCGCCGAGCGGCCACAGCTTGCGCTTCACACCGGCGACATGGTGGCGAACGCGCGCGAGGAATCGCTGTGGCGGGTCTGGTTCCAGGAGGAGCATGATCTGTTGGCGCACGCCCCCATCGTTGCCACTCTCGGCAACCACGAGATCACGGACACCGGCGCCGCCTACGCGCGTTTCTTCCAGCGCCGTGAATTCCCCGCCTACGCGTCGCTCGATTACGGTCCCGTGCACGTGGTCGTGCTCAACGCCTTCGAGATGCAGGCCGGCGGGACGCCGCATTGGGGCGGCATCTCGGATGCGCAGAAGGCCTGGTTCGACGAAGATTTGCGCCGCATCCCTCCCGATCGGCACGTCTGGGTGCTCGTGCACCAGGGTCCCTTCGCGCATCCGGCGGAGTCGCGGCCTGAGCACGGCGGCAGCGACGAGGTCCGCGCGGTCATCGCCGGCGCGCAGAAGGTGCATCGTATACAGGCTGTCTTCGCCGGTCACGAAGGGTTCTACGAGCGCGGCGAGGTCGACGGACTGCGCTACTTCGTCGTCGGAGGCGGTGGGGCGCCGATGGAGGAACCCGACGCGAGGTCCCCCGGGGTACAGAAGACCGCTACGGCGCTGTCGTATGCCAGCCTCGAGGTGTGTGGTTGCCACACCCGCGGCACCGTCAAGGACATCGCCGGGAAGGTCATCGACGCCTTCACGCTGTCGGACTGTGCGACGCCGTGCAGCGTGCCGCTTTCGCCGCAGGTCGCCGTTTCCGCGGCCACGTCCGGGCAGGATGCGGACGACTCCCGCGGCTCGCGGCGGCGCTCGCACAAGCGCCGCCGGCGCGGCCCGCTCGACGACAGCGCGTCGGCGGCGGAGAATCGGAGCCGATGAAGATCACCGACATGCTCCGCTTCGCGGCGGAGCGGGGCGAGCCGGTCTTCTCCTTCGAGTTCTTCCCGCCGAAGAACGACGCAGGGGTGTCCGGGCTGTTCGAAACGCTGCGCGCGCTGCGTCCCCTCGCGCCTTCGTTCGTCAGCGTCACCTGGGGGGCGGGCGGGTCCTCACGGGGCCGGACGCTGGAGATGGTCACGCGCATCAAGCGCGAGACCGAGATCGAGGCGATGGCGCACCTCACCTGCGTGGGCGCCTCGCGCAAGGAGCTGGAGGAGCAGCTCGCGGTGATCTGCGATGCCGGCATCACCAACGTGCTCGCCTTGCGCGGCGATCCCCCGCGGGGCCAGCGCGAGTTCATCGTCCATCCCGAAGGGCTCGCCCACTCGAACGACCTGGTGAAGCTCGCGCGGGAGGTGGCGAATGCGCGCGGCGTCGATCTCTGCATCGGAGGCGCTTGCTACCCGGAGGGTCATCCCGAGATGCGGGACCTGTCGCAGGACCTGCGCCACTGCAAGCTGAAGGTCGAAGCGGGCGCGGACTTCCTCATCACGCAACTCTTCTTCGACAACCGCCGTTACTTCGAGTTCGTCGGGCGCGCGCGCGCCGCGGGGATCGACGTGCCGATCCTCCCCGGCCTCATGCCGGTCACCAACGTCGACCAGATCGAGCGGTTCACCGCCCTCTGCGGCGCGCACATTCCGGCCGGTCTCTCCGCTGCGCTGCGGGCGCGGCGCGACGATCCGGACGCAGCCCTGCAGCTCGGGGTCGCCTACGCCGCGCTGCAGAGCGCGGATCTGCTCAGGTCCGGCGCGCCGGGGGTCCATTTCTACACGCTGAACCGCAGCACCGCGACGCGCGCCATCCTTGCCGCGCTGCGCGCGCAGGAACCCTGGCGAGAAGGCTAGGCGTAATCCAATCCTCGGTGCAGCCGTAAAGCCGCACTTTCGCTGCGAGGGCGGTGGTTTGCAACTGAAACGAACGCGCGTTATCTTTCATTTGAAAGGAAGGGACCGGATGCGCGCGAGCCTGCGCAAGGAGCTGCAACGAGGGGCCGTGCTGGCCAAGGGGCTGGTACGCGTCGCGCAGGCCCTGGCGCTCTCGCAGGCCGAAATCGCCGGCATCGTCGGCAGCAGCCCCGCCACCGTCTCGCGGACGTTTGCCGGCGGGCGCGAGCTGGCCCCTGACTCCGCCGAAGGCCGCCACGCCCTCTTGCTGGTGAGGGTCTTCCGCAGCCTCGACACGTTGGTCGGCGGCGACCGCGAGAAGGCGCGCTCGTGGCTGCGCGCCAGCAACCGGCACCTGGGCGCCGCGCCGATCCGTCTCTTGACCGCGACGCAGGGGCTCGTCCATGTCGCCGAGTATCTGGACGCGATGCGCGGGACCCTCTGAAGCGCGCCGCCTCAGCGGCCGTTTCCGCCGCGTGGTCGAGGCACAGTTCCGGAACTCGACGCGCAAGCTGGTGGACTCGGACGAGGAGCAGCGGGTGCTCGAGGAGCTGCTCGACGCGCGCGCCAAGCTGCCGGTGCCTGCGGGGTTCGAAGGCCTTCACTACCTGCTCTACACGCCCTTTCGCCATCCGCCCCTGCGCAACGGGTCGCGCTTCGGGACGCGGCTCGAGCGGGGGATTCTCTATGCCGCGCGCGAATTGCCCGCCGCCTTCGCCGAGGTCGCCTACTACAGGATGGTCTTCCTCGAAGGCAGCTCGGCGGCGCTCGCACCGGTGCAGGTCGAGCTGACGGCGTTCTCGTTCCGCATCGCCGCCCAGCGAGGGATCGATCTGTCGCGGGGGCCGTTCCGCGAGTTCGAGGAGCGCATCTCCTCCCCGGTCTCCTACGTCGATTCACAGAGGCTCGGCGCGGAGATGCGCGCATCGGGCGTCGACGCTTGCCTCTACGTCTCGGCGCGGGCGCGCGGGCGTCACTTGAACCTCGCGGTCTTCGAGAACGTCTTCCGGCCTCCGCGCCCGCTCGACGAGGAACGGTGGGCGTGCACGGCCTCGCGCGAGCGCGTGGAATTTCGTACGCAACAACTCGTGGGTCTCCAGCAAACTCACGCTTACGAGCGGGCATGGTTCCTCGTCGGCGGAAAGCTGCCCGCGCCCGCCGTTTGACCCGGCGGACGGCCGGTCGTCGCGGATTCGCCCGCTTGCGGGTTGCGAGTGTTGAACAGAAAGCGAATTCTTGTGCGATTCGACTGGCATGCGATCCGCTCTTTCATAAGATTTGGGAACGCCGGCGGGGCGGCAGGAGTGACGATGAGCAATCTCGAGCAACACCGCGCGATCCTGGCCGCCGCGGACGGCGCGCTTCTCGAGGCGCCGGCCGCCGAGCACGTCGTCCAGTTCTACGAGACGGACCAGTTCCTGGCCGAAGCAGTCTCACGCTTCCTCGCCCAGGGCGTCGTCGCCGGCGAGGCCGTTGTGATCGTGGCCACGCCCGAGCACGCAGCGTCGATTCTCGCGGGGTTGACGCGGAAGGGCTTCGACGTGGAGCGCGCCCGCGCGGATGGCCAGCTCACCGTCCTCGACGCCCGTGAAACCCTGGGCCGTTTGATGATCGGCGACACCCCGGACTGGGACTTGTTCCTGGAGACGGTGGGCGGCGCGATGACCAGGGCGATCGGCGTCTCGACCGCGTCGCGCGCCCGCGCCTACGGCGAGATGGTGGATCTGCTCTGGCGCTCCGGGCGGCAGAAGCAGGCGATCGCGTTGGAGGACCTCTGGGAGCGTCTGCGCACCCGCTATCCGTTCTCGCTGCTCTGCGCATACGTGATGGGCAACTTCTACAAGGAGTCCCACTCCGGGGACTTCCGGCACGTCTGCGACGTGCACGATCAGGTGCGGCCTTCGGAAGCGTACCTCGGCACCGGCGACGACAACGCGCGGCTGCGGCAGATCTCGGTCCTGCAGCAGCGGGCGCTCGCGCTGGAGACGGAGCTCCTGCACCGCAAGGAGCTGGAAGAGGCGCTGCGCTGCTCCAGGGAACAGGCCGAGGCCGCGAGCCGCGCCAAGGACGAGTTCCTCGCCATGCTCGGGCACGAGCTGCGCAATCCGCTGTCGCCCATCCTCACCGCCCTCGAGTTGATGAAGCTGCGCGGCGACGGTCAGGTCACGCGCGAGCAGGAAGTGATCGAGCGGCAGACAAAGCACCTCACCCGCCTCGTGGACGATCTCCTCGACGTCTCGCGAGTCACCCGTGGCGTCCTGGAGCTGCGGCGGCAGCGCATCGACCTGCGCGACGTGCTGGCCAAGGCGGCGGAGATCGCCAGCCCGATGTTGGAGATCCGTCGGCACCACTTCGAGGTCCACGCGCCGGCGCGCGGCGTCCTTTTGCTCGACGCGGACGAAGCGCGGCTCTCGCAGGTGATCGCCAACCTGCTCACCAACGCGGCGAAGTACACGCCTCCGGAAGGAAACGTCTCGCTGCACGCGCGCAATGAGCTGGGCGAGGTCGTCATCGAGGTGCGCGACGACGGAAACGGCATTGATTCGGACCTGTTGCCGCGCGTCTTCGACCTCTTCGTGCAGGGCCGCCAGCCCGTGGATCGGGGCGACGGTGGACTCGGCATCGGGCTCGCCCTGGTGCGCAGCCTGGTCCAGCTCCATGGCGGCAGCGTGAGCGCGCAGAGCTCGGGCTCCGGCAAGGGGAGCGTATTCACCGTCCGCCTGCCGGCTCCGGAAAGGGTGGAGCCCGCCGCGTCCGCCGGGCATCGCCGCAGCTCCGTCCGCCGGACGTCGCGCGGCCGGCGCATCCTCCTCGTCGACGACAACGAGGACGCTCTGGAGATGCTCGCCGAGCTGCTGCGGGCCGCCGGCCACAACGTGCTGACCGCAGGCGACGGGCCAGCGGCGCTTGCCGCGGCGCCCAGGTTCCGCCCCGACATCGCCGTGCTCGACATCGGGCTTCCTGCGATGGACGGGTACGAGCTCGCTTCACGGCTGCGCGCGCAGGCAGGCGGCGAGGCCCCGATCCTCGTCGCGCTCAGCGGGTATGGGCAGGACGGCGATCGGACGCGGAGCGACGCCGCCGGCTTCGCGCTGCACCTGGTGAAGCCCATCGACGCGGAACAGTTGCTCGGTGCCCTCGAGGAGAGGTTCTAGTCGCCTATGTCAGGCTGAGCTGCGCCTTCGCCGCCTGGATGGTGTTCGACAGAAGGTAGGCGATGGTCATCGGTCCCACCCCGCCGGGCACCGGCGTGATGGCGCGGGCGCGCTCCACTGCCGGCGCGAACTCGACATCTCCGACGAGCTTGCCCGCCGCATTCCGGTTGATGCCGACGTCGATCACCGTCGCGCCGCGCTTCACCCACTCGCCGCGGATCATCGCCGGTTTTCCCACGGCGGCCACGAGCACGTCGGTGGCCCCGACCTCACCGGCCAGATCGGCCGTGCGCGAGTGCGCCAGGGTGACGGTGGCGTGCCGCTCGAGGAGCAGCATGGCCACGGGCTTGCCGACGATGTTCGAGCGGCCCACCACCAGAGCGCGCGCGCCGGCCAACGGCGTTTGCGCCTCGTCGAGCAGCCGGAGGATCCCCAGCGGCGTGCACGGCCGCAGGCCGGGACGGCCGGTGAAGAGGGCGCCGGCGCTGTGCGGGCCGAAGCCGTCGACGTCCTTCTGCGGAGCCAGCGTCTCGAGCACTTCGTCGGCGGAAATGTGCCTGGGCAGAGGGAGCTGCACCAGCACGCCGTGGACGTGGGGATTGACGTTCAGCTCCCGGACCAGCGCGAGCAACTCCACTTCGGACGTCTGCTCCGAAAGGATGTGCTCGAAGCCCGCCATGCCGGTCTCCTGGCAGGCTTTCGCCTTGCCCCGGACGTAGATCTCGCTCGCGGGATCGCTGCCGACGCGGATCAGCGCCAGCCCCGGAGTCACGCCGGCGCGCTTCTCGATCTCCTTGACCGCCTGCGCGACCTCGGCGCGCACCTTCGCGGCGATGGCCTTGCCGTCGATGATCATTCGCGCGCTCGTAGCACGGTCGACAGAGGCAGGATCACCGTGAACGTCGCGCCTTCTCCCGGATTGCTATGGACCGTCACCGTGCCGCCGTGCAGGCGGACGAGCTCGCGCACGATCCAGAGACCCAGACCGTAGCTGCCCGCTCGCTCGGAGGCGGCGCCGCGCTCGAAGCGGTCGAAGACGTGCTCCTGCTCGGTCGCCGTGATCCCGGGGCCGCCGTCGGTCACGGAGATCCGCGCCGTGCCGTCGCTCTTGCGCACCGACACGGTGACCGGTTTGCCCGCTCCGTATTTGATGGCATTCGAGAGAAGGTTGGCGACGACCTGGGTGATCCGCACGGGGTCGAATTTCCCGGGTAGCGGCAGCGGCGCGTCGAAAACGAGGGTACTGCCGACGGCGGTGGCCTCGTCCGTCGCACGATGGACGATGTCCCGGACGAGCTCGGCGAGGTCGAGATCCTCGAGGCGCAGGAGAAACTTGCCCGCCTGGAGCTGCGACCGATCGAGGAGGTCCTCCACCAGGCGCGTCATCTGCTGGACGTCGGAAACCGAGCGGCGGATGGTGCGGACCATCGCCTCGCGCTCGAAGTTGCGGTCCTGGGCGCGAAGCAGTTGCACGTCCAGCGTCAGCCGCAGCGCCTGGAGCAGGCCGCGGATGTCGTGCGAAGTGATGGAGAGGAACTCGTCCCGGGTCTGCAGGGCGCGCTCCGCCACGCGCTCGGCCGCCCGCGATCGCAACAGCGCATGGATGGTCGCCAGCAGCAGCTCCGGCTCCACCGGCTCCGTCAGGTAGGCGTCCGCGCCGCTGTCCAGGCCGAATGCGCGGTCGGAATCCTCGGTGAAGCTCGCCGAGAGGTGGAGGATGGGGATCGTCCGCGTGACGGGATCGGCCTTGAGCCGTTTCACCACGTCGGGCCCCATCAGATCCGGCATGTGGACGTCGAGGACCATCAGGGAAGGCGGCCGATCGCGCGCGATCCGCAGGGCGTCGGCGCCGCAGGCGCCCTCGATGACGTCGTATCCGGCGCGCTCGAGGGTGCGGCGCAAGGCGAGGCGCGTCCCCTCGGTATCGTCGACGACGGCGATGGTCTCGGCGTTCACGGGGGACGCACTGTAGCCCTCGCCTGTCGGCGCACACAATACGAAACACGGCGCCAACACGCGCGCCACCGCAGCCAGGCAGCTTCGGCGGATGAAAAAACGCATGGAAACGAGGAGGAGTTTTCTCAAGGCGGGCCTTGGAGCAGGGCTCGGCGCGGTGATCCTTTCCCGGTGCGGAAGCGCGGACGTCGTCTCGGGCGGAGCCAGCGATGGCGGCACCGGGACGGACAGCAGCGGCACCTCGGACGGTGGCACCACGGTGACCGACGGGGGGACGACCGCCGACTGCCTTCTCGATCCCACCACCACCAAGGGGCCGTACTGGGTCGACGAGCGGCTGAACCGATCCGACATCCGCTTCGATACCAACGGGATCGCGAGCCCGAATCCGCGCCCCGGGCTGCCGATGACGCCCGAGTTCGCTGTCTCTGCGTATGCCTCAGGCGTCTGCACGCCGTGTTGCAGGGCGCGCAGGTAGACATCTGGCACTGCGACGCGAGCGGCATCTATTCGGACGTGCAGGGAAGCACCGCGGGACAGAACTTCCTGCGCGGCTACCAGGTCACGGACGCGAGCGGGGTGGCGCGCTTCACCACCATCTATCCCGGCTGGTACTCCGGCCGCGCCGTCCACATCCACGTGAAGGTCAGGCTGTTCGACGCCTCGAACAACACCACCACCGAGGCAACGACGCAGGTCTTCTTCGACGACACGATCACCGATACCGTCTACAAGAACGTCTCGCCGTACAGCGGGCGGTCGACGCGCGACACGCGGAACTCGGCGGACAACATCTACGGAAACCAGACGGTGCTGCTCTTGAGCCTGAGCGGCGACACGGCGTCAGGATTCACCGGAACGATCCCGCTCGGCGTCCGCGTGGGACAGGTGAATGCCGGATAGCATCACTTCATCTGCGCCCGCATCCGCTGATCGATCAGGCGCTGGATGGCGCGCGCGGCGATCGCCTTCGACGGCCCGAGCGACATGAGCGCGACGCCGACGAGGCGACCGCGTGCGTCGAACAGCGGGCCGCCCCAGAACCGCGAGTCGAGCATCCGCCGGCCGCGCAGCAGGATGAGGTCGCCGTCGACGGCGGCGACCTCGATACCTACGCCGATCACCGCTTCGTCGTCGGCGGCCATGGCGATCAGCGGGTCGCCCGAGGCCGGCAAGTCTGGCGCAAGCGGCGCGGCCTCGAGCGCCGCGGCCGCCGCCGGCAGCGAGAGGATCGCGAGGTCCAGGTCGGCGACTCCGGCGATCACCTGCGCCTCCATCGTTTCCTCGCCCGGCACCAGCACCTCGACGTGCGCCAGTGGCACCATCCTGCCTTCCGGGGAGGGAAGGGCGACGGCATGCAGGGTCGTGACGGCCAGCCCGTTTCCGAGGAGCGCGCCCGTGCCGTGCGTCAGCGTCTCCAGCTCCTGCTGTCCGCCGTCGGCGGTCACCGGGGTGCGCCCGCGGACATCGATGACGGTGCCGTGGAGCTTGTCGACGATGGGCTTGAAAGCGTCTGCCGGATCCGTGCGGAGCACGACGGCGGCGCGTGCTCCCGATGCGGCGGCCAAGGCGACAGCGAGCAGGCGGGCATTCATGGGCGGAGTGTGTCAGCACTGTGTTGCCGGTCCTTTACTGCGATGTTTCGGAAGATGAAGCGGAAGCGAGCATGTATCCGACCCCCCGGACGGTCTTCAGCAACCGCGGATTGCGGGGATCGTCGCCGAGCTTCTGCCTGAGGTGCGAGATGTGGACGTCGATCGATCGGTCGAACGCCTCTTCGGCGCTGCCCCGGACCAGATCGATCAACTGTTCGCGGCTGAGCACGTGACCGGCGCGCTCCGCGAGCGATTTGAGCAAGGCGAACTCATAGCTCGTGAGCGCTATGGGACGACCCTGGAGCGTGGCCTGCATCGCCTGCGGCTCGATCCGGAGCGCGCCGACCACGACCGCTTGCCCCGAAGGTCCGACCCGCCCGCGCGCCCGGCGCGCCTGGGCCCGGATGCGGGCGAGGAGCTCGCGGGAGGAGAACGGCTTGACGATGTAGTCGTCTGCGCCGCCTTCCAGCCCGACGACGCGGTCGGGTTCCTCCCCGTGCGCGGTGACCATCAGGATGGGCGTGTCCAGCCGGGCGCGCAGGCGGCGGCACACCTCGAGTCCGTCGATGCCGGGCAGCATCAGATCGAGCAGCACCACGTCGGGGCGGATGCGCAGCGCCTCGCCGAGCGCGTCGAGGCCGTTGGCGACGACGGTCACCCGCAGGCCGTGCGACTCGAGGTACTTCGCGGTGAGCTGCGCCAGACGCTGATCGTCCTCCACATACAGGACGACGATGCCGGCGTCGGGCGACGTCACCCAGGGATCATATCCGGCGGACGACGGGCCCGCGACCGGGTCGGTGCACCGCCGATGATCGGCGGATGTACATTCATGAAGCGAGCGGCACCCGGATGCGCGCCACGGTCCCGTCGCCTGGATTGCTCTCGATCTCCAGCGTGCCGCGGTGCGCTTCGACGATGCGGCGCGCCAGGAGGAGCCCAAGTCCGAGTCCACCCGTCTGCCTCGCGCGGCTCCGGTCGGCGCGAAAGAACGGCGTGAAGAGCTGCTCCATGTCCTCGGGCGCGATCCCCGCGCCGCGGTCGCGCACCTCGATCGTCAACCGTCCGTCGCCTGCGTCGGCGAGCAACGCCACCTCGCCTGGCCCGCCGTGCTTGCCCGCATTCGAGAGCAGGTTGTCGAGCGCGCGGCGCAGCATCATCCGATCGACGTCGACCTGGGCGTCGCCACATCGGTTCTCGACGCGCAGCGGATGCGCGGGGTGATGCGCGCGGAACCGCGCCGCTGCGTCTTCCACCATCTCGCGGGCGGAGGTCCGTTCGACGCGCACAGGCGGTTGCGCCGAGGAGAGCTCGAGGCGGGCGCTGGCCAGGATGTCGCTGGTGAGCCGCTCCAGCTCCGCCAGGTCGCCAGCGATGCCCGAGAGCTGGGCCGCGGCTTCTTCGGCGCTCCCTTCGGCGGCGAGATCGAGCGCTACGCGGATCCGCGCGAGCGGCGTGCGCAGCTCGTGCGACACGTTCGCGAGGAGCTCCCGCTGTCCGCGCACCAGCGACTCGATCCGTCCCGCCATCTCGTCGAAGGCCAGCGCGACGTCGCCCAGCTCGTCGCTCCGGCGCAGGTTGGTGCGCGTCGACAGCTTGCCGCCGCCGAGGTTCCGCGCGGCGGCGGAGAGCACCCGAAGCGGGCGCGCCAGCCAGGCCGCGGTGAGAACGGCGGAGATCCCGACCAGCACCGCGGCGGCGGCGATGGCGAAGAGCGGGCCGCCGTCGGGCGGAGGCCCAGGCGGTGGCGAGAAGATCCGCGCGGTCCCGCCGGACCACGCCGTGGTGAACGTTCCGGGGCC
>VBKI01000050.1:72478-87629 GCA_005879535.1 Deltaproteobacteria bacterium
GCCGCGCTTCCAGGGCGGCGCCGTCCTGCGCGTGCGCGGCCATCTCCTCGACGAGAAAACGCGTCTGCTCGGCGTGGGGCGGCGCCGGCCGCCGATTCGCTTCGCGCGCGATGGCCAGCGCCGCGGCCAGCGCCGCCACCTGCCCCAGGCCGATGGCGTAGATGCGCAGGACGAGTCTGCCGCCGCCGATCACCTGGTCAACATAGTCCGCCAGCGCCGGTGCCCACGAGCGGCAAACAAAGCTAAACATCTCGACATGGCCGCGGGGCGCATCCTGATCGTCGAGGACTTCG
The DNA here is from genome assembly GCA_005879535.1 of Deltaproteobacteria bacterium. Taxonomy (NCBI): domain Bacteria; kingdom Pseudomonadati; phylum Myxococcota; class Myxococcia; species Deltaproteobacteria bacterium. The sequence goes on from VBKI01000050.1 coordinate 72,772, forward strand.
CGGACTCCCGGGACATGTACATCGAGTTCCTCGAGGCCCAGGGATTCGAAGTCGTCGGCGCGGAGGACGGCCTCGCCGCGCTCAAGTCGATCGAGAAAGTGCGGCCGGACATCGTGGTCCTGGACGTCGCGCTCCCCAAGCTCGATGGCCTCTCCGTGCTGCGGCGACTGCGCGCGGATCCGCGGTACGCGAAGCTGCCGGTGCTGACGCTCTCGGCGAGCCTCGGCACCGACTACCAGAAGATGGCGATGGCGGCCGGCGCCACCGTGGCGCTGGAGAAGCCGTTACTGCCCGACGAGCTGCTCGAGGCGGTGCGGAAGGCGCTCAAGGACCGGCATTGAAGGCGAGGGTCCAGCACCGCGGGCGTCGCGAAACGTTGTCCATCTGACTCTCGCGCTGGCCCTGTGTCTTGCGCGGTGTGCGCCAGCGGCCCACCTTGCGCGCGGAGGTGGGGTATGTCCGTCGTATGGCCCGCGATCTGCGCGTTGGCAGCGCTCGCGGCCGGAGTGCAGCAGACGCAGGCCGCCGGGGATGCCCCGCAGATGCGGACGAAGTCGCTGCCCGGCTACGGGTACATCCGCTACGAGGTCCTTCCCGGCGACGACCAGGCCGAACCTGGCGAGCTGATCGTCGTCCATGAAGAGCGACGGCAGTCGTCCGCGCAGACGGAAGCAGCCGAGCCGCAGCCCCCCGCTCCGGCAACGACGGTGCGCGAATCCCGGGCCGCCTGCGCCGGACTGCGGGGCAAACTGCTCGCCCGCGTCTTCGAGATGCAGGGTATCCAGATCGAGCCGGAGTTGGCGCAGTGGCTCGAGAAGAACCTCGCGATGGGCACCTCGGACCTCAGGGCGATTCAGATCTACGGCGGACAGCCGCTGCTGCTGACCACGCTGCAGGTGGACAGCGTTGCGCGCGGCCTCGCCGAGGATCTCGCGCGCTGCGAGCAGGCGAAATAGGCGCTGCCGGACTCAGGAAAGGCTTTGGGCCTATGCTTTAGGCTGTACAGGTGCCGGCACCAGCAATGCCCGCAGGCGCTGGCGCGCCCTGCGACCGGCGTCGTCGGCTGCCTGCACGCGCAGGAGCTCGTCGAGCTTCTGCGCAAAGGCGGGCGGGTTCTCCCGCGGCTCGTCGGTCGCGCCGCGCAGCGAGAACGCCTCGCCGCGCAATTGCGACTCGACGAGCGAGCGCAGCGCGACGCTGCCCTTGACCACCGCCGGCCCGAGGCCCGCTTCTTCCGCCTTTCGTCCCAACTCCACCGGCGTGAGCCCAAGCGAGGCGAGCAGCCCGATGGTGGCCTCCGCCTCGTCGAGCAGGGACTCCACGCGCGCGATCTCGAAGCGCGAGGCGAGCGCGTGCGGGCGGCGTTGCCCGGGCTCGTGGAACATCGGGCGCTGGCGCGACAGAGCCTGGACCACGCTCTCCAGCGGCTCGTCGAGCGTGGTCGCGGTCTGTGCCTGCGGAAGGCGGGCCTGCGCGGCGATGCTCCGGGCCCGCGTCTGCAGCCGGTACGCCTCGCCCATCGCCGTCTGGAAGACGGTCCGGATCGGGGTGTCGACGAGGGTTCGCGCTGCGCGTGATGGATCGCCCCCGGAGAGCAACTCGAGGCCCAGCGAAAGCGTTGCCCGGGCATCGCGGAGCTCTTCCCGCACCTCGTCCGCGTCGTCGAGCTCAATGCGGTTGGCGACCAGCGCGGCATTCGCGGCATAGACGACCGACTCTTCCGCCCGATCGAGCTCCTCGCCGCCGAGCAGATCGAGGGCTGCCTCCAACACGGGCTGAGGCGGGACGCTGAGCGCCTGCACGGAAGTCGCTTCCTGCGGCTGCGCCTTGCGCGCCGCGGGCCGCGCATAGAACGACGCCGCCTCCTCCAACTCGGGAACCCCCGCATCCCGCAGTCGCCCGTCTCGCCACCTGCGGGCCGACTCCTCCAATTCGGTGGGCACCTCCCAGCGGATGCTCTCGATCAGCCGGCCGGCGCCAAAAGGGTCGTCCGCGTACAGGTCCTCGATGAGCTGCCGGACCGCCGCGTATTCGCCGGAGCCGGTGAACTCGAGCAGGAAGCGCCGATCCGACGTGTAGTACGCCATGCCCGGGTTGTGCGGCGGCGGCGGCTCCTCCTCGGTGAGATCGTGGACGCGCAGCTCGCGGCGAAGCACCAGCGCCAACAGCTCGATGTCCAGCGACCAGAGCTGCTGGCGGAACTTTCCCGGATCCGCGCCGCCCTCGCGCGCGAGCCGCAGCCACCGCAGCACCTGCGGCGTCCGTGGCCCCTCGTCGGCGCCGCGCCAGGCGGACATGTCGACGAAATGGCGGAACTGCTCGGGGGACGCCATCGACACCAGCTCCGGAGCGTCGTCCGGTCCGATGTCGAGAAGCGTGAAGTACAGCTCTTCGGGAGGTAGAGCCGCGACCAGCTGCTCCGGGTTCGGAGCGTCGAGAATCAAGGCGAGCTTCTGCTTGCCGCGCGCGTTCTGCAAAGCGCGCCGCACGCCGCGGGGATCGAGGACGGCGCTGCCGTTTCCCTCGCTCACACTGGCCGCGATCAGGCCGCCTTGGTGACCTTGCCGGCCTTGAGGCAGCGCGTGCAGACGCGGAGACGCCGGTGCGAGCCGTTCACCAGGGCGCGCACGCGCTGCAGATTCGGCAAGGTCCGCTTCTTCGTCTTGTTGTTGGCGTGGGACACCTGGTTGCCGACCAGGGGACCCTTGCCGCAAAGATCGCACTTGAACGCCATCGCAAAGCCTCACTGCCGTGAAAGGAACGCGGGATTGTGCTCAAAAGTCCGCGCGCGTCAAGCCCCGACGCCGCCTGCGGCGCCGGGCGCTAAGTCGCGCTCACCGTCTTGCGGCCGGAAAGGGCAAGCGCCTGGCCGGCAGCCGCGCGAGCCGCGAGGATTTGCCCTTCGAGGCCGAAGCCGGGATAGGTCGCGGCGGAGGCGAAGACGATGTGCTCGTCCGCCTCGGAAGCGGGTCGCAGGCCCACCGGATCGCCGTTTTCCAGCGGCCGCAGGATGGGGTGCGGCTGCGGAGGGTTCACGTCCGCGCCCTGGTGGACGATATGCCGCTCGAAGAAGGGAAAGATCGGCTCGAGGACGGCGCGGATGCTGCTCACGAGCGCCTGATCGTCGGAGAATCCCGCGTCGGCGACGCGCGCGACGGTGAGGAGCTTCTCGCCGGAGCTCTCGCCGCGCGCACGCCGCGCCGGAAGCGTGGTCAGCAGCAGCGGACCCATCGGGTGACCGAGAACGAGAGCGGCGTCCTCGAGCGCTTGCGGCAGGCCTTCCGGGCGCACCACGTAGTGCGCCAGCGTCACCTTCCGCTCGACGGGAAGCGCCGCTTCCTCGGCCAGCTTCCGTTCCGCCCGCGCCCCGTCCTGCACCATGGCCGCGATCCGCTCCGCGGAGCACGCCAGCACCAGACAGGCCGCGCGCACCTCGCTGCCGCCGAGCTGGAAGACGACGCCCTTCTTCTCGATCCGGAGCTGCTCGGCAGCCACGTCGGGGATGACGTCGCCTCCGGCCGCGCTGCACTTGTTGCGCAGCAGCTCGGCCAGCTGCGCGGCGCCGCCGAAAACCCGCAACGGTGCACGCAGCATCGCGGCCGCCTCGCGCGCGAGCGATTCCGGCGCTACGTCGCCGGGCAGCGAGGTGACGAACGGCGCCAGCGCATGCAGGCATTCTCCGATCAGCCCTTCGGGAAGCTGCGGCGGGGCGGGCACTACCTTGCGCAGCCGGCGGCGCTCGAGAAAGCCGCGCGGGGGCCAGGGCGGCGGCTCGCGGAGGAAATCGTCCCAGCTCCGGCCCAAGGTCTCCAGCGCCTCCAGCGCGGCTTCGGCCTCGGCGGCGCCGACGTCGGACAGCTCGCGGCGCAGCTCGGAGCGGCGCCTCGCCGGATCCTGTGGCAGCGAGAGGCGGAGGCGTTCGGTGAGGATCTGGAACGAGCCCGGACCTCCGCCCTGGCGCTGCAGGTCGGTTCCGAGACCGGCCTCGTCGAGCACGCCGACGGCGCCCGAGAGCTGCCGCAGCGGCGGGAGGATCGATTGCGCGCCGGGGAGCAGCCATCCCTCGCTCTCGCGCGCCGCGGTGACGGGAGCGAGAGGGGCGAGCAGGGTACGCAGGCCGCGCCGCGAGCAGAGCGCGGCAGCCGCGGCTCCCCCGACGTCCGGTCCGAGGATCGCCACGTCGTAGACGCGCTTCGCAACCGGTTTGGCGATCGGCGCGGGCATCAGTCGGAAAGCTCCGGCGAAGCGATGGTGCGATCGGGACGACCCGGCGCACCGGCGATGCGGACGCGGCCGCCCTCGATGCGGACGCGCCCCTGCGCCCAGAGCGCGATGGCGCGCGGGTAGCACCGATGCTCCTGCACCAGGATCCGCGCGGCGAGGGTGTCTTCGGTGTCGCCGTCCAGCACCGGCACCGCCGCCTGGATGACGATGGGACCGGTATCGGTGCCTTCGTCCACGACGTGCACGGTGCACCCGGAGACCCGCACGCCCCCTGCCAGCGCCTGGCGCACGGCATGAAGTCCGGGGAACGCCGGCAGCAGGCTGGGATGGATGTTGAGGATGCGGCGCTCGAAGGCGCCGAGCAAAACCGGCGTGATCAGCCGCATGAAGCCAGCGAGGCAGACGACATCGACCGAGTGCTTCTGCAGGGCAGCCACCACCTGGCGATCGTACTCCTCGCGCGATGCGACTTTTAGGTAAGGCAGCAGCATCGCGGGCACGCCCGCCGCTTCCGCGCGCTGCAGCGCCTTCGCGTCTGCGACGTTGCAGATGACCACGGCCACCTGCGCGGGGATGGCCCGCGAGGCGCACGCGTCGAGGATCGCCTGGAGGTTCGACCCCGATCCGGACGCCAGCACCCCGATGCGCATGTTACGCGACGACCACTTCGGGCTCTCCGAGCCCTTTGACGCTCTCAATCGCGCCGATCTCGAACGCCGGCTGACCCCTGCGCGCGAGAACGTCGATGGCGCGCGCCGCCTCGCTCCTGGAGACCACGGCGCACATGCCGATCCCCATGTTGAACGTGCGCAGCATCTCCGCCTCGGCGACCTTGCCCGCTTTCTGGATGCGCGAGAAGACCTCGGGCACGGGCCACGAGCCGCGCCGCAGCGCCGCTCGGTGTCCGTCGGGCAGGACGCGGGGCAGGTTTCCGGGAAGCCCGCCGCCCGTGATGTGCGCGAAGGCCTTCACCTCGACCGCGTCGCGCAGCGCGAGGCATTCCTTGACGTAAATCCGCGTCGGCTCCAGGAGCTCGCGGGCGAGATCCGGAGCGATGTTGCCGTCGAACACCTTGCGGGCCAGGGAGAAGCCGTTCGAGTGCAGGCCCGAAGAGGCCATCCCGACCACGACGTCAGAGGCCTTCACCCGCGAACCATCCAGGATCCGGCTCTTCTCCACCACGCCGACGCAGAAGCCCGCGAGGTCGTATTCGCCGCGCGCATAGAAACCAGGCAGCTCGGCGGTCTCGCCACCGATCAGCGCGCACCCGGCCCGCAGGCATCCTTCCGCGATGCCTTTGATCACCTGCTCCGCTTCCGCCACGTCGAGGAGGCTGGTGGCGAAGTAGTCGAGGAAGACGACGGGCTCGGCGCCGCAGACCACCACGTCGTTCACGCTCATCGCGACCAGGTCGATGCCGACGGTGTCGTGCTTGCCGGCCAGGAACGCGAGCTTCAGCTTGGTTCCCACGCCGTCGGTTCCGACCACGAGCACGGGTTCGCGGTACCCTTGGGGAACCTCGAAGAGCCCTCCGAAGCCGCCGATGCCCGCCAGGACCTCGGGCCGGGCCGTGCGCCGGGCGAGCGGCTTGATCCGCTCCACCAGGGCGTCGCCCCGCTCGATGTCGACGCCGGAGTCGCGGTACGTGAGGCCTTTGTCCGTCATCGGGCGCGCACCTTAGACAGCTTCGGCCCCGGGGTCTACACGAGTTTTCGCAGCGCGATGCGCACCGATCCGGGGCGCCGGACGTGGAGCAGGTTCCGATGCTGCCGTCGAAATCGATCTCCACCGCGTATCGATGACCAAGTCGAACGGGACCTCGATCATGGAAGGAAATGTAACCGCGCGGGCAACCCATCGAGGCGTCGCTCCCCGGCTGCAGAAGCTTCAAGGCTTCCGCCCGGACGCTGGTGTACCCTGCGCTCATGCGGCGCCTCCTCGACTGGCTGACGCGAATCAGTGCGTTCCGCATCGGCCTGTGCACGGGGCTCGCATTCGCGGCACTCCACCTGCTGCAGATCGCCGGTCGCGCCGACGTTCCGGTGCTCACGCGCATGGAGGGCGCCCTCACCGACCTGCGCTTCCTGCAGCGCGTGAGCCTCTTCGGCAGCTCGCATTCGGGGCAGGTGGTGATCGCCGCCGTCGACGAAGCGGCCATCGCGCGTTTCGGCCGGTTTCCCTGGGACCGGCGGGTGCTCGCCTCGCTCGTCGACAAGCTCGATGCGGTGGGGGTCAAGGCCATCGGCCTCGACATGAGCCTCTCGGACGAGGACCTCGGCGGCCAGTTCGCTGGAGCCAAGCGGTATCGGAGGCGGTTCGAGGACATCTCGCTGGCGGCGCCGCAGAACCGCGCCGCGATCGAGCGCTTCGACGAGACCGAGTCCGAGATCGCCGGCGCGGCTTCCGCGCTGCAGCTCTTGAACCGCAAGGTGAAGCCCGATGCGGAGCCCATCTACCAGACCGCCAAAGGGCGCCTCGCGGATGGCGCGCAGAAGCTGGCGGCCTCGCGCGAGACGTTCGACACGTTGGTCAAGCAGCACGAGGCGTACGGCGCCGAGCTGGACCACGACCTGGGCGGGCAGGATCCCGACACGGTGATGGGAGAGGCGGTGGGGCGCGCCGCCGGCAAGGTGGTGCTGGGAGTCGTGTTGCTCACCGAGCCGGAGCTCCGCGATCTTCATCCGCAGGACGGGGAGGAGCAGGCCCGCAGGCTGTCGGCGATGCAGATCCACCAGCCGGAATGGCGCGAGCGCCCCGACAGCCAGATCTCGACGCCGCTCAAGCTGACCTGGGCGAAGCAGTACGCCGGCCTGCGGTCTCCGCTCACGCAGATCCTGAAGTCGGCGAAGTGGATCGGCTCCTTCAACAGCCTTCCCGACTTCGACGGCGTGATCCGGCGGACCGCGCTGACCATGCGGGTCGCAGATCGGTACTACCCATCGCTGGATACGTCGCTCGCGGCCATCGCGCTGGGACTCGAGCCGCAGGACGTCATTCCCGTCACGCAGACGCCGGAGGAGGGCGCGCTGCTCGACTTCGTCGACTTCGGCGGCAAGCTCCGCGTCCCGGTCGATGGCCGCGGCCTGATGACGATCAATTACCTGGGCAAGGATCGCACGTTCGAGAACTACTCCATCGCCGACATCATGGACGGCAAGAAGGACGCCGACCTCCGCAACAAGATCGTCCTGGTCGGGGCCACCGCGCAGGGGACGTTCGATCAGCGGGTGACGCCCCTGAACAAGATCACCTCCGGCGTCGAGACGCACGCGAACGTGGTCGAGAACCTCCTCTCCGGGAGGTTCTTGCGCCGCGGGCTCGGCGTCGATCTCGTCGAAGTGGGGCTGGCGCTGGTGCTCGCGCTCGCCTTCGCGTTCCTGTTCGCGCGGGTGAAGGTGAAGTCCGTGCTTCCCGTGCTGGCGCTGTCGGCCGCGGCGGTCTGGGCCTGCGTCAGCGTAGCGTTCTGGGCCGGCTACGAGGTGTTCGCCGCGCTGCCGCTGGCGGAGCTGGGGACCATGTTCATGCTGGTCACCGTCTACCGGTACGCGACGGAGGAGAAGGACAAGCGCCAGCTCCGCAAGGCGTTCCAGCTCTACCTGAACCCCGAGGTGATGGAGGAGATGCTCGAGCAGCCGCAGAACCTCCAGCTCGGGGGCAGGGAGGCGCACCTGACGGTTCTGTTCTCGGACATTCGCGGGTTCACCGCCATCGCGGAGAAGCTGCGGCCCAAGGAGCTGGTACAGCTGCTCAACGAATACCTCTCGCCGATGACGGACATCGTCTTCCGGAAGCGGGGGACGCTCGACAAGTACATCGGCGACGCGGTGATGGCTTTCTTCGGCGCGCCCGTGCACATGGAGATGCACGCCGCAAACGGCTGCGATGCAGCGCTCGAGATGATCGAGGCGCTGCAGCGGCTGCGACAGAAGTGGCGCATCGAGAGCCCCTCGTTTCCCGAGGTCGACGTCGGAATCGGGATCAATTCCGGGCCGATGGTGGTCGGGAACATGGGATCTTCGCAGCGGTTCAACTACACGGTGATGGGCGACAACGTGAACCTGGCCAGCCGGCTCGAGGGGCTGAACAAGGAGTACGGAACGCAAATCGTCGTGACCGAGCGGACGCTCAGCGCGGCGCGCGCAGCGTTGAAGGACGACCTCGCGTACACGGTGCGCGAGCTCGATTGGGTGCAGGTGCAGGGAAAGGACGAGCCGGTCCGCATCTTCGAGCTGCGCGGGCGCGGTGCGCCGTCCACGGAAGAGCTGCCGCTCCTGAACGGATACGCGCAGGGGCTGTCGCTGTATCGTGTCGGCAACTTTGCCGAAGCGCGGCTGCAGTTCGATTCGCTGCTCGAGCGATTCGGCCGGGACGGCCCTTCGGCGCTGATGCGCTCGCGCTGCGATCGCATGCTCGCGCAGCCCCCCAAAAAGAGCTGGGACGGGGTCTTCCGGATGGAGCACAAGTAGGCAAGAACAGTGTGATTGGCGTCACGTGTAGCTAAATTGACCGGTACTCGATTCCGCTGGTAGGACTTCTTCATGGCCGGAGAGGACGCTCTCTTCCAGCGATTCGGGAAGGAGTTCAGGCGCGGGGACGTCCTTTTCCGGGAAGGAGAACCCGGCAAGGAGATGTACGTCATCCAGGCCGGCAAGGTGAACATCACCAAGACCGTTCGCGAAACCGAGAAGATTCTCGCGACCTTGGGCGCTGGAGAGTTCTTCGGCGAGATGAGCATCCTGAACCACAAGCCGCGCTCCGCCGGCGCCGTGGTGGCGGAGGACGCGAAGCTCCTGGTGATCGACCCGAAAACGTTCGAGGCGATGATCCGCGGCAATGTCGAAATTGCCGTCCGCCTGATCAAGAAGCTTTCCGACCGCCTGCAGGAAGCGGACGAGCAGATCGAAAATCTCCTCTTTCGCGACCCGAGCAGCCGCGTCGTGCACTACCTTTGGCAGGCGGCGCTGAAGCGGGGAAAGGACACACCGCAGGGCAGGCTGCTCAGCGTGAACCTGAACGAGCTGCACGTGCGCATGGGCGTGAACGCGCCGGAGGTGCAGGAGGCGGTCAACAAGACCGCCAAGGCAAAGATCATTTCGCTGGTGCCGGAGGGAGTGCTGGTTCCCGATACCGGCAAGATGAAGAAATACCTGGAGTTTCTCGAGATGAAAGAGCGGTTCGGGGACTGAGGGGAATCGGGATGAACATCAAAGTCCTCGGCTGCCACGGCGGCGAGCTCCCCCGGCACCGGACCACGTGCTTTCTCATCGACGGAAAGCTGGCCATCGACGCGGGCGCCATCACCGCCGCGCTCGAGCTGGAGGACATCGTCAGGATCGACGACATCTTCCTCACTCATTCGCATTTCGATCACGTGAAGGACGTTCCGCTGATGACCGACCTGCTGGTCGGCAAGCGGGAGAAGCCGGTGATCGTGCACGGGCCCGCCGAGACGATGGAAGCGATGGACAAGGACGTCTTCAACAATCGCGTCTGGCCCGATTTCCGCACCATTCCGACGCGCGAGAAGCCCGTCATCGCCTTCGACACCATTCCCGTCTACGAGCCCGTGGCCTGCCAGGGGCTGCGGATCCGAGCGGTGCCCGTGCACCATCCGGTGTACTCGGTCGGCTACATCATCGAAGGGCGAAACGGCGCCATCGCCTTCTCCGGGGACACCGGGCCCACTGAAGAGCTGTGGAAGGCGATCAATGCCACGCCCAACGTCAAGGCCGTGTTCGTGGAGCTGAGCTTTCCCAGCAGCATGCAATGGCTGGCGGACGCGAGCGGCCATCTGACGCCCAGGACGATGATGGGCGAGCTGTCCAAGCTCGATCGGCGCGGAGCGAAGATCTACCTCTATCACCTGAAGCCAGCGGTGATCGACGAAGTGAAGGCGGAGATCCGCGCGCTGCGCAAGGACTTCCTGCACGTCTGCGAGCTGGACGAGGTTTACGGCATCCAGTGAGAGCGCTGATCGTCCTCTGCCTCGCGCTGTCCTTCGGCGCCCGCGCGGAGCCGGACGGGAAGACCGCGGCCCAGCAACAGCAGCAGACCAATGCCGCCGCCGCGGCCGCCGCCGGCGCGGGCGCGGTCATCGTCGCGGCGCAGGCGGAGGCGGGCGAGGATCCCTTCGCGTTCCCCGCGCCGACGCCGCGCGCGAGGCAATGGCTCGGATACGCCTCGCCCTGGACGCTGCTGTTTCTGGCGGCCCTGCTGATCACGCTGGCCGCGCTGATCCAGAAAGTCGATCCGCGGCGGCGCAAGCGCATCCGCCGCGCGTCGATCCTCTACATGCTCTACCTCACCACCTTCGTCTTCGCCGCGGTGCTCGGGCTGGTGCACGCGGACGGGTGGGCGCGGCGGGTATGGTTCCTCGCCGACCTGTTCGAAGTGCTGGTGATCATCGACTTCGTCGCCATCCTGCTCTTCGACCTGGTGCTCCTGGCGCTGCGCATCGAGGTGGCGAACATCGTCCACGACCTCGCGCTCGGCGCCGCGTACATGCTGGCGTTCATCGGCATCCTCCACCGCAGCGGCGTTCACTTACAAGGGATCATCGCCACTTCCGCCGTGGTCACGGTGGTGCTCGGCCTCTCCTTGCAGGCCACGCTGGGCAACGTGCTGGGCGGCATCGCGCTGCAGCTCGACGACTCGATCCACATCGGCGACTGGGTGCAGCTCTCCTCGGGACAGCAGGGCCGGATCAGCGCCATCCGCTGGCGGCACACGGTGGTGGAGACGCGCAACTGGGACACGATCATCGTCCCCAACTCGGTGCTGCTGGGCGAGAACATCACCATCCTCGGCCAGCGGCAGGACCAGCCGGTGCAGCACCGGATGTGGGTCTACTTCAACGTCGACTTCCGCTACTCGCCCGAGGAAGTGATCCATACCGTCGAGGACGCGCTCCAGGGCACCCCGATCGCCAACGTGGCCCCATTCCCGCCGCCGAACTGCCTCTGCTACGACTTCGCCCGCCAGGGCGCGGACAGCTTCGCGTACTACGCGGTCAGGTACTGGCTGACGGATCTGGCGGCGGACGACCCGACGTCGTCGGCGGTGCGGGTGCGCGTCTACGTCGCCCTGAAGCGCGCGGGGATTCCGCTGGCGGTTCCCGGACAGGCGCTGTGGGTCTCGATGGACGATCCGGAGCACCGCGAGCGCAAGGTGCAGCGCGAGCTGCAGCACCGGGTGAGCGCGCTGGAGCAGATCGAGATGTTCAACGGGCTCTCGTCCGACGACCGGCAGCGCCTCGCGGAAGGAATGCGCCCGGCGCCGTTCGGGCGGGGGGAGATCATCACCCGGCAGGACTCGGCGGCACACTGGCTGTACGTGCTGGCGCGCGGCGAGTGCGAGGTGCGCGTCCGCGGCGAGGGCGCGGCGGAGAAGCTGGTGGCGCGGATCTGCGCGCCCAACGTCTTCGGCGAGATGGGAGTGATGACCGGCGAGCGCCGTACAGCGTCGGTAGTCGCGGCGACCGAGGTGGAGGTGTACCGGATCGACAAGGACATCTTCAAATCGGTGCTGCGCAACCGTCCGGAGATGGCGACCGTGATCTCCCAGGTGATGGCGAAGCGCCGGGTCGAGCTCGAGTCGGTGCGGGAGGGGCTGGACGCGGAAGCGCGCAAGCGGCGGGTGAAGGAGGAGCGCACCGAGATTCTGTCGTCGATCCAGACTTTCTTCGGGCTGGACGACGACAAGGTGTAGGCGGCATCCGTCGCGCGTGGCTCCGGTCCTCAAGGGCGGCAGTCGTTGTGATCCACAGGGCGGCAAACGCGTACGCTCGCGTTGCAGTTGAAGTCGCCTCCGCTGTACAGCCCGAGGAGCCGGCAAAACCGGGCATCGGCCGGACACTGCGCATCCATCGTGCAGCGCGCGTAGCATTCGCCGCTTCCGACCTCGACACAGCTTCCACCTCCGTCGGGCAACGCTGCATCACATCGCTGATCCCGGTAGATGAATGGGTCGGTCGAGCAGGGTTGCTGAGCGGCGCCGCATCCGGCAACGAGAATCGTGGACAGCGCGACGACCGTTCGCATTGGCCGGTCTTACATCGACCCGCCATGGGCGGAAAGTGCCTCGCCAAGTCACTCCCCCATTTGAAAGGGCACAACCCCCGGCCCGGCCCGTTCCTGTGACGGCGCGCGGTCAGGTCGTCCGGCGTGTCAGATCCTCTCGCTACGCTCACGCCATGCGCACTGCTCAGCAGGAACTTCCGTTCGTACCTGGGGTGGAGCGCGGCCTGGAGCCGGCCGGAAGCCGCTCTCGTCGCGGGCGAACGTGCCGCACCGCCCGAGGGCGGGATTCCCGCAAGGGCAGCATCGACCAGCGCGAGATCAGACCCACGCCACTGTAAACCGGCCTGTTCGGACAGATCCCGAGGCATTTACGGGGACATACAGTCCGGCGGCGCCACGGCCCCCCCGGGGAATCGGTACTGCCTGAAATGGGTCAGATCGACAGGTCGATGAACGACGGCGCAGGAAACCGCGCTCTCCTGCCGCCGATTCCCTGCGCCCTGCCGCCGCTGCTCCTGGCCCTTTCCCTGGTCCTGCTCGATGGCTTGGGTCGCCTGCGCCTGGATCGACCGCCTGCGCAGGCTGCGGCCTTGCGCAAAGGTCCAGGCTTCCGCAACCCCGGCTGCTCACAGGGATCAGCGTGGGGAAATTCGCACGAGGGTTTCCCCCACCAGTCACGGTCGAGCCGGTGACGAAATCCGCACACTGCGTTGTGTCACATCGGACAAACCCACTGCGGACCTGCATCGAGTACATGCAGGTCGTCGCACTTGCACGGCTGACCGTGCCTGTCCGGATAGTACGGACTGCAGTACGGCAACTCCGCCATGCAGCCAAGCGGGTACGTCGTGGGATTGGCCCCGGCGTCGGCTCCGAGAGCGGGATCGCCGACGCACCCGTCTGCGGTCGGATCGATGCTGTTACACGAGTACTTGGTTTGCGCGGGCGCGTCGCATCGGTTGCAAGCACCGGCCAACGCAAGGGTCAGAGCCGTCAAGCTTCTTCGAAGCGCGGGAAACTTGCATGAACTGCGTCGCATCCGAGGCGCCAGTTCACCCAACACTGGTCGGCTCGCCTTCGCACCCGAGTGCCCCAGGTCGATGAACTCCCTCGGTGCCGTCCACCCACGCAGCAGCAGCAAGACGGAGCGAGTGCAGTTGCGCCGCGCCATCCTGATCGGCGGTCGGTGTTCTGACGTAGAGAGCATGTGGCATCTGGTTGCTTCTACGCAGGCTGCTTGAGCAGCTTTTGGAACGCGCGATCAAGCCGTTCTCGCAACTGGTGGGCGCGTTCTTCGATATGACGAGCCTCAAAGGAGGCCATCTCAACCTCGCGGATCATCTCCGAGTGGAGCGAGCGCAGCCATCTTCTTCTTCGTTCAGCACCTGGGCACCCCTGCGGAGCTTTTTCACTTGCGCCATGTTTTCACCTCCGATCCGAGCTTGCAGCGGCGCAGCTCTCGACGCTTCCGTAGCCACGCACTCGCATCGCTGCTGCCGCGAGAGCAGATCGCCTGGCCGCGCACCCAGGACCGACATCCCACTACCTTCCAGCAGCGCGTGTGCGCCTGCGGTTTGCCGACAGGCTTGCCGGTGCTGTCGAGTGCCAGGAAGTAGATGAGCGTCGCCGCGACGATCCCCATCATGTGCGCCTCCTGCCTGCCTTGATCGTCTTGCGCAATCTTTCGAACGGGACACCGTAGCGCTCGACCGTGCGCGCAAGCTGCGCGATCCCTCTGCCTGCGATGTACCAGCGCACTGCCCGCGTCAGCACTCGCGGATCGGTCCGACGATGCTTCTTCCTCTTCGCCTTCTCCATGGCCGCTCCTCCGTTTGTTCGCCAGCCCTTACTGCGCTGCGTCCCTGACCGAGCAGGTAGAAGCATTCGTGGATCGCGACCTTGCGCACTTGGGCCGGAGAGGATTCACCGGAAAACTCACGTTCAAAGACGATGCTCTCGATCGGATCGCCTGCAAGTACATCTGCGTGCTGACCGGGGAGTACCACGCCGAGGAAACTCTCGAGGCCACGATCCAGTTCCCGTGGAAGGAGATCTTCAACGTCCCTCTTCGGAAGCCCGGTTGAGTCGGTTCCCTCGGGTCGGTCGCCAGCCGCGACGAATCTGGATCGCTAGCCTCACCGACCTGAACGCCTTTCCGGTACCACGCGATCGCCCCTCGACGATCCGCGAGTCCCCGACCGGGGCACAGGCCGGAGGTGCCAGCTGCGCGGCCGGGGTGGATGTCCGCCCTTTCAAGTTGCACGGCGTCCGCGCTGCGACACGCGTCCAACTTGATTGGGCGGACATCGGATTTGACGCAAAGCCCCACTCCCGCCACGAAGGCGCCACCGGGGCACGACGCTGCGTGCTGGCAACCCCTCCATCCCTCTGCTAGAACGCGCGCCGATGGCCTGGTACCACCGCGTTCCCGCACCCAAGCTGCCGCCCGAACAGCGCAAGTCGCGCATGGAAGGGCTCTGGATCAAATGCGACGGATGCGGCGAGATCATCTACAAGCTCGACGTCGAGAAGAACCTCGAAGTCTGCCCCAAGTGCGACGAGCACTTCCCGTTCCCGGTGCGGAAGCGGCTCGAGCTCGTGCTCGATGCCGGCAGC
>VBKI01000051.1:0-3773 GCA_005879535.1 Deltaproteobacteria bacterium
CTCGGTGCTGACACGCATCGAAATCTCCATCGACCACGCGCCTTCTCTTGGCGGATTCTCGACGCGCAATGGATCGCTCTCCGCCAGCGGTTTCCCGAGAGCCGATTCGGTCCACGAGTGAAGGCGGTAGCGGAATGTGCCTGTCTCTTGCTTATTGTCGGCCTTGAACTTGAAGCTGCCAAACAGCCTTGTCGTGGGACCGGGAATGTACATGGAGATGCGGCTGAGATCGGTCTGCGGCTCGCTACCTGCGATCCCAGGCATCGGACCTTGCAGATACTGAAACAACGGTGAAGGGCGAGTTGGGAACGATACCCGACGGAGGAGCCGATCTATCTTGTCCAAGAACTCGTCCGCGCTGTTGCTGGCCGTCTGCTCTCGGCGCGTCTTGATCTCTTCGCGCAGGAGTTCCTGCACGTCTCTCGCACCCTGGGCCTTCGGGAACATCTCGACCAAGTTCACGGCGTCCACATGTGACGCGCGTGGCTTCTTCCCCGAGATCAGGTATAGGGCGCTCTTGGCGAGCATGTGGACCTCGGCTGCGGCATCATAGTTCTCCGGGAACCCTACGCACCAATCGGGAATCCAGTCTCGACTCCAAAGTTGCTGGCTCTCGGGCGTGTGCTCTGTGTCGTCGGCATCGAGCACGATCCCGAGGTCACCGAGCACCCACCTTCCATCGTCAGCGAGGAACATATTGTTCGGCTTGATATCGCGGTGGAAGTAGCCCTTCTTGTTCAGCAGAGCCACCGCCTCCACCATTCCGCGCAGGTGCCGGAGGACCTCGACAGGTTTGCCGTGGTAGCTCGACCGGTGCTGTTCGAGCGTTCCTCTCGGAAAGTACTCCATTACGAACCATGCCGGCACGTCACTCTTGTCGCTCGCGAGAAGCCGAACCAAATGGAGGTGCGGGCACTCCTCCATCGCCTGGATCTCGGCCTTGATCCTCGGGCTCCTCAGCCGTGGGATCTTGATCGCGGCGAGCACGTCGCGGCCTGATACAAAGCGCTCCGCGATAACCTGCGCGAGCGATTCACCCCAAGTTGTCGGAACAGCCGCGTACGCGCTGTGAAGCGCATCGAGATCAGATGCGCGCATGGCGAGCAGCACGTCGGCACCACCACCTCCTCCAACGTACTGGTTCGTTACGAACCAGCGAGCCTGCTCGGCAGCACCACGAACGTCTGCGAACTTCTCCGCTTCCGCTTTCGTCAGAGACCGCGTCATGGCGGCATGTTGCCGGAGATTCGCGCGAGCTTCGAGACATTAGTGATGGTGAACCGGGGCAGAACTGTCCCGCTCACGCGTCGCGGGGGCGAATTTCGCATGTCGATTGGGGCTGCTGCCGGCGGTCGGGGTCAGAAACCCATTCCGGGTATGTTGGGCTCACGTGGCCGAGGAAGGATGCCGGCGTGCTGGCGGGCCTGACGCTCATCGGCGTCGCACCGTCGTCCTGCTGGCGGACTCCTCGCGCGTTACGCGTTGTGCGAAGGAGCCGGTCGGCACGCCGAGCTTGCCCGAGGATTGCCCGGGACTGGACGGTCGCTGAGTGCGCTCCTCGTCGCTCGCTGTGGCAACCCTGGGGCTTAGGCGAGCAAGTAATTGCATATGCACCAAAGATTCGGTTCTAGCGCCGCACAAGCGGTGGGTCAGTTGGTGGGTGAGTTTCGAGGACGATCCAGCGTCGCCAAGCTCTTCTGAGCCCTCGCGTCATAGAGTGAAGTGAGCGTCCCGTAAGCAATGGCGTTGCGGAGGTCGCCGGTTCGATCCCGGCATGCTCCACCAACCCAGTGCAGAAGGAATCGGCGGGATCTGGCGCGCCTCATTCGGCGAGCTGGTCGTCTCGACCCGAGGATGGCCGCATCTCGCGCATCACGCTGATGTTTACGTCGATGGAGGCGTCGCTCGGGCGCACCGACCTCGCTACGGCGGCACGACCGAGGACGAGCACGGGCGCCGCATTTCGCTCGAGAAGTTCATCGCCGCCTGCGATTCCTGCTCGCGAAGGAGTGCCGCCTGGACCCGCGCACCTTCGCGGCGCGCAGGTGGGCTGGGCCATCGAGGGGAAGCCGCGCCGGTACGGGCTGTCGACTGCGCGTTGCCGCTAGCGGCTCCGGCCGCGAATGCGGCCGGGCTGCCGCTACCGACGCGGAGCTGACCCTGGCCGTCTGCAGCTACGCAGACGGCCTTCGTCGGGCGGCGGACGGCGCGGCCGCTATGGGGTAAAGCCGTGATCGAGCATGAGCTTTTCGGGCGCACAGCCGCGCGACCCGCCGCCGGGAAGGTTCTGCGGGCAGGTTACGTCGGGTATGAAGCTCGCCGGCACTTCGAACAGCGGGCCGGTCCCGTCGGTCGCGGGGCAGGACACCAACGTGCATGGATCGAGGACGTCGGCACCGTCGGACTTGAAGAACCTCGCGAGATGCTCCTGCGCGGCCAGCGCTACGTTTTGCATGATCGGAGAGACCTGATCCGTGCGGATGATGAACGGGTGCGGGTTCTTGAACAACAGCTTCGACGGAAACCGGTCGTGCCGGTACATCGTCACTCGGTCGGCGAACAGGCCCGCCCGGATCAGCTCTGCCGTGTGCGGATTGACGGCATTCTGATCGCCGCGCGATTCGAAAATAATGAACGGCCGGGCCCGGACTCCGGGAAGCGGCGCGAGGCGCAGGTACGGTGCGAATGCGCCTGGCGCGTTGCTGTTCCACAGCCAGTCCGCTCGTTCCTCGACCTGCTGCATCGGGAGCGCGCCGGCGATCTCGTTCACGAGCGGGGGAGCGCCCGGGACGGGTGGATTCTCGTTGTAGAGTATGGGACCGACCGCGACTCCGCCGAGGCTCGTGACGAGCGGCGTTCCTGGGGGATTGAGCATCTGGCGATTCTGGAAATAGGGCCCGAACGTTCCGCGGTTCGGCGGGCTCATCCAGAGACCAGGCCAAGGGCTCACTCCGGTGAACACCGCTGCCCTGACGCGCGGTTCGACGGCGAACAACGGGATGCCGACCAGCGCGCCGTTGGAAGAACCCGCGTAGTAGATGCGCGACGCGTCGACGTCTGGCGTTCCGTTCCCGTCGATATCGATGCCCGCTTCGATCACGCGGACGAGCTGCATGTAATCGATGGTGGACTGCAGGATCGATTGCGAGGCGAGCAGGAGCCCCTTCGGCGGGCCCGCCTGGGCGCCTTCGGCGTTCGCGATGGTGCCGTTACCATCCACGTCGGTCGAGCGGCCCCAAGCCTGGCAATCCTGAGGGCTGTCGTCACAGGGGCGGGGAAGGAGATCGGCGGCGGGGACCGTCATCGTGTTTACCGTGATCGTACTTCGAGGGCCGAAACCGAACCCCACCGCGTTGATGGCGATGGCCGCGAGCCCGTGCGACGCCAGCTTGGCGGCTTGATTGAATGGCCCGCCTAGCATCGTGTCCGGGCTGCCCTGCGCGACGATCACGATGGGCCATCCGCCGGCGGGCTGCGTGCCCTGAGGGACGAACAGCGTGAAGAAAAGCGTGACGAACCTCTGCACCTTCGGCACGCCCGAGAACGTCGCGAGCGGGGGCCTGAAGCGGTTGTTGCGGTAGTCGCGCGAGACGAAGCTGCCGAATGCAATCTGCCGCACCCACGAGGTCGCCCCTTGCAGTGGCGGCACGATCTTCAGCGTGTTCAGCCCGGGGATGTTGGGAGCATTGGCGGCCGGCGGGGCCGGAGGTTGCAACGCGTTCGTTTGCGGATTGGAAATCAGTTTCGTAATCGTGTTGACGTCGAACACCGCC